>NZ_JAKFZQ010000011.1:0-146404 GCF_021654245.1 Pseudoalteromonas sp. MMG022
AGTTACCACTCTAATAAGCGCAGAGTCCCTCAGCATTCTATAAAATGGCTTGTTTCACCTTGCGCAAATGGAATGTAAGCGCTGCGCGCTTTGTCATTAAACATTTGCACTGTATTCACCTTGCGCAAAAGGAATGCGACCGCTTCGCGCTCTGCCATTAAACTTTTGCACTCTAGCTTGCCTCAAATTTAATCAATTAATAACTTGTGACCTACACCTAAATTAGAGACAATTGAAAGGTTAATATTGGGATAATAGGAACATTAATGAAGATGAAACCAAATCTAGGTGTAGTTGCAGCCGCTACCCTATTTGCAGGAAGCACTCTGGCTGAAGAGTCTCAGTTGGTAACCCGCCATAATTACGAGACGGTACAAGCTTTACTCGCGGAGAATGACTATGCGAGTAAAGGGAATAGTAGTCAAAATGTATTGAACTTTAAAAGAATACACACTCCAGTGACTGCTACTCGGATGGCAAAAGGAGCAGATCAGCCATATCGACTTCAGCAGTATTATGGACAGACTCCGATTTGGGCACAGCAATTGAGCGTGCAAGGCAATGATGGACATATTAGTGGTTTTTTTGTACAAAGCGTGAATGAGGTCGAATTAAAGAAATCACAAAACCTCAAATTCGACGTCAATAAGGCCGCTCAAATAGCTTTGCTGCGGGCAAAGTTAGATAAATCAACACCATATACAATTAGCTCGAATCAGCGATATGTAGTCGTGCAGTCAGGTGAAGCAAAGTTTGCACGCATGGTTGAGTTAGACGTATTGACCGAGCAGATGCACTCCAAGCCTGTCGTATTAGTGCTTGAGTCAGACTACTCATTGGTAAAGCATTGGAATAATGTTCACAGTGCTGAAGCGACTGGGCCAGGCGGTAACACAAAGATTGGTCGTTATGAGTATGGAACTGATTTTCCAGCGCTTGTGGTGACACAAGTTGACGAGACTTGTTATTTAGAGAATGAAAAAGTCAAAACGGTTACCATGGAATCAGGGAGCGAGCCTAGTGAAGCTTTCTCATTTGCGTGTAGTCACAATACCCATAAAGAAATAAATGGTGCTTATTCACCACTGAACGATGCTCATGCGTTTGGTACCGCTGTTTATGATATGTACCGCGATTGGTATAACACAGCGCCTTTAACTTTTAAGCTGTTGATGCGTGTTCACTCAGGTAATGGGTGGGAAAATGCAACATGGAATGGCTATGCGATGACCTTTGGTGATGGTGCTGACAGGTTCCACCCATTGGTGACGCTAGACATTGTGTCACATGAAGTAAGTCATGGTTTCACCAATCAAAATTCAGATCTGATATATGCGGACCAATCGGGTGGCATTAACGAAGCTTTCTCTGATATTGCAGGTGAAGCAGCTGAGTATTACTTAAGAGGGAGTAATGATTGGCTAACTGGTGGTGACATGACCAAAACAACCGATGGCCTGCGTTATTTTGAGACCCCCTCTAGAGACGGCGTTTCTATTGATCATGCTTCTCAATATTATGCAGGAATTGACGTTCACTACAGCAGTGGTGTGTTTAACAGAGCATTTTATTTACTTTCGAACACCAATGGCTGGGATGTGCGTAAGGCGTTTGATTTGATGGTCAGAGCAAACCAGCAATATTGGGTTGCTTCATCAAATTTCGAGGATGGGGCATGTGGTGTTATCAACTCAGCCATTGACCTCAATTACACGGTTCAAGATGTTATCCAAGCTTTCGCTGATGTGGGCGTGGAATGTAATAATATTAAGTTCATTGATACAGACAATGATCTTATGGATGATAACTGGGAGCTGCTTTACGGGTTAAGTCCCAATGATCCCAATGATGCTCAGTCTGACCTTGATAACGATGGGTTAAATAACTTAACGGAGTATGAGTTACAAACTAACCCGACATTGAGCGATACGGATGAGGATGGTCTATCAGATTATGATGAGCATCATACTCATCAAACAAACCCAACCAATGTGGACTCAGACTCAGACCAAATGCCTGATGGTTGGGAGGTTAACTATGGTTTAGATCCGACTTCGTCAGCAGATGCAACATTAGACTTAGATAACGATGGCGCTAGTAATGTAGTCGAGTTTATATTTGGCACAGAACCGAATAACAGTGCTTCAGTCCCTGATATCAGTAGCGCTTTAAACCTTGATTTTGAAGATGGTGAGTTGCCACAGGAATTATCGTTTTCAGACTCAGCGGATCCTTGGCAAATAACCAATGTTAAAAGTAAAGGAACATACAGTTTAACGAACAATGATATCGATGATGGACAAAGAACTCATGCTGAAATTCTGGTATTAACAGATGGGGGAATACTGGCATTCGATTATTTGATAAATACAGAGCAAGGTTACGACTACTTTAAAGTATATATTAATGATTCTGAGCTCCTGAGTATCTCTGGGGAGCAGGATTGGCAGAACTTCCAGACAAATATCGATTCAGGTATACACAGACTACGGTTTGAATACTCTAAAGACGGTAGCGTATCGACCGAATTAGATGCGGTATTTATAGATAATATCCGAGTATTTGGTGCAAATTCCGATAGTGACGAAGATGGTATGCCTGATCTATGGGAAATTCGTTACGGTTTAGACCCAATGGATGCGACAGACGCAAATGGTGATCTTGATGAAGATGGCTTGACTAATCTTGAAGAATTAAACCTAAGCACGTTCCCCGATAATAGCGATTCCGATGGTGATTTAATGCCAGATGGTTGGGAGCATTCTTATGGATTAAACCCACTATCTGACTCTGATAAGAACCTAGATTTAGACAACGATGGTGCAAGCAATCTATCTGAGTTTTTATATGGTACAGAGCCTAATAACCCTGAGTCTGTACCAGCTCAATCTCAGTTACCGCTATTTAATTTCGAAAATGGGGTATTACCCGAAGATTTTACTTCATCGGATGCAAATCAACCATGGATTGTAACCACTACGCGAAGTAAAGAGAACTACAGCCTCAGTAATAATGACATTGATGACTCACAAACTACCTATGTGGAATACTCATTTGAATCGGATGCAGGAACACTTTCCTATGATTATTTAGTGAGCACCGAACAGAGTTGGGACTATCTTCGAGTCTACCTCAATGGTCAGTTAATCTTGAGTTTGTCGGGTGAACATGATTGGCAAAGCTTTGTGTCACCGCTCGAAGCGGGTGCTTACACAATTCGCTTTGAATACTATAAAGATACAAGCGTTTCACATGGTCTAGATGCCGTATTTATCGATAACCTGAATATTTCTGGCTTAATTGATAACTCACAAGATAGTGACGAAGATGGCATGCCCGATAGATGGGAAACCTCTCACAACTTAGACCCAAATGATGCTACGGACGCGTCAGCAGACCCAGATCTAGATGGCTTAACAAACCTTGAAGAGTTTAACAATTCAACAGACCCTCATAATGCTGATACGGACAATGATGGTATGCCTGATGGTTGGGAAGTTTCGTATAGCCTTAACCCGTTAAATGCAACAGATGCATCTATAGATAGTGATTCGGATGGGTTGACGAATTTAGAAGAGTTCAATCTTAACGCTATGCCTAATAACCAAGACAGTGATAGTGACGGCGTTATGGATGTAGAAGACATTGAACCGAGTAACCCTGATGTTGGTGAAAATGCGGCACCTGAATTTGCGGTAATAGACGCGGTGACAATTGAAGCGACAGCCCAGTTTACTCCAATCGACTCAGTACTATCGTTACCCGAAGCGACAGATAATGGCCACAGAGCGCCGGCTGTCTATTTACAAAACAGCGACGCTTTACCGCTTGGTGAGCATCAATTAACTTGGGTTGCAGAAGACTTCGTCGGTAATCGAGCTGAGGTTGTTCAAACTGTTTTTATTGTTGATACGACAGCGCCTGTGTTGGTGAAAGACTCCTTGCAACTAAAGGGCCGAGATGAAGCTGCTTTTCTATTAGCAGTTAATGAAAGCGGGATTGTCCATGACAGCGTGAGTGAGGTAACAGGGATTGAAGTAGTTGGAGCTGCAAACTTTAGTCCTGGCATTAAGCAAATATCGTTAAAATTAACGGATGCTGCAGGTAACAGTGCCACTTATCAGCTTAATCTACATGTGTTGACTGAGTTGCGTATTGAACCGCAAGTTGTGGTGTACAGTAATTTTCACGCGCTTCTTAACTACTCGTTTATTGGCAGGCCAACGTCTGAGTTTGCGTTAACATTGACAAGTAGCAATGGATACTCTGAGTCTTTCAACGTTAAAGAAAACGGCAAGTTATATCTTAGTGAGCAGTTTTTGACGGGGGCAGATTTCGTCTATGTTGAGTTTATAGATACGGATGCGGTTTATGTTAACCAATTCTCAGTGTCTGCTTTCAGTTACTCTGAAGCTGAGCCGAAATTACAGGTAGACATAAACGCATGGCAAAACGGTGAGCCAATTACGCTAGGCGAGAAGCAAGGTGGCTTAATCTATATTGATTTCACACTGGCAAACATTCCTAGCAATAGCGACTATGGCTTTATGTTTGCAGAAGTTCCTCGTCACGCGCTTGAGAGCATTGAGTACAATGCTAATGTCGCGACAGTAGGGTTTAATCCTGAAAATATAGAGGGTGACGAAATTGCATTGGCAGTAGACATGACTGCAGAGGGCCGTTTTGAAAGACAGGTGAAATACTCTCTACCACTTGGCAACGCAATTGAGCTGGATGCGCAAACGGACTCTGACAACGATGGTATCTCGGACCTTGAAGAGGGGGTTAAAGACAGTGATCGTGACGGTATACCTGATTACCTAGATGATCAGCCTGATGTGACCTTGGCCAAACTTAACGACAACACATATGCAAGAACAACCAAAGTAACAGAACGACTTAGAGCGGGAGCAGCTAAATTGGCAGATTCTGGGCTTTCGACCAGTGATGTTTCTGTGTCTGAGGATGTGATTGCTAATTACGTCGCAGCAAAACAGTGGGATGCTGAGGTAACTGATGAAGAGTATCAGTCGGTCAGTGAAATGGTCAGTGTAAACGTTGAAGTAGGAAACTTAGGTTCATCATCTGTACTATATGTCCCAGTCAAAAACACGCTTGTCGCAAGCGACGAGATTAGTGCGAGAGCACTTACCCGCACAGGGTGGAAAGATTTGGATATGGTAAGTCTAGAGAGTGATTTGTCCGGTTGTGAGTCTTGCTTGGGTATCGCCATCAATGATGGTGGTGAAATGGACCTAGACGGTGAAGAGTCTGGCAATATTGAAGTCGTTGTGAAACTTGCGATTGATAAACCGAACCAAGCACCTGAGCTGGTGATAGCTGATTACCCGGATACCATGTATGAACGTTCGCAAATTACATTAGATGTGAGCCAAACAGCTGACCCGGATGGAGACAGTTTAACGTACAACTGGACCTCTAATCACGCGAGTTTAGAAGTCACTCCAACTGATGTAAGCGGGGTTGCAATCGTTAAAGTAGGTGAGATCTCTCAAGACTTTGAGGCGGTTATCACACTATTTATTGATGATGGACATGAGTTGTTTGAGTCACCGTTTTCCATCTCAGTGAAAAACGTCAACAGAGTTCCTCAGGTTGATGCTATTACGGATATCAGTGCACAAAGTGGTGAAAAGCTCACAATCTCTGCACAGGCAAGCGATTTAGATGGTGATACTTTGTCTTATCAATGGACACAAACCAGTGGCATCAAAGTCAATATAGAAAATGCCACTAGTAACATCCTGACGTTTGTTGCTCCAACAGTAGAGGAACAGTCGGAGTTAGCCTTCAAAGTTGTTGTAAGTGATGGTATTGCGTCCAGTCAGCAAGCAGTAACCATAACAGTAAAAGCTGAAAAGCCACTTGATGGAGACGGCACGGGTGGCAGCAGCAACTCTGGCACTGATGATGGCGGATCGGGAGGTAGCTTAAGTATATTAATATTCTTACTACTTTGTTTATCCGTGCTAAGACAGGCGCAGAGCGTAAGGTTTAGAGGGTAAAATAAGTGGCTGTTTAGGGGGATTGTTACCCTCTAGCGGATGCAATACTTAAATATCATTAAAGCATTGAGTACATATGGACTCAATGCTTTTTTATTGTGCTAAAGGTAATAATTTGACGCTAGGTTTCAAGTGAGGTGTCGATTAACGATGCTTACATTTGACCAACAAACTGGTCATGGCATCCTTTTTTAATTTCATCGCGTGTTCGTACTCTTCGCGTGTACAGGTTAGTCTGCCGTAGATGTCTTTCCTGAGGATAGCGTCGGACATATTCATTTTTGGTTGATAAACTTTTCTATAGGTATTGAGTACGGCTTTACTGTCTCTTCCGAGCTTAGCAACCAGTATACTGATGTCTTGCTCGTTAATGTATTCTCCCCGCATCAAAGCTTTGCGAATCGGTTCTATTGCTTCGTTAAATTCAATTCGTCGGTCTCGGCCAATATTCAATGTATAGCCCAGCCAAGCGCCAAGAATAATACCCACAAACCCGCCAACCAACAGCCCAAGAATCATTTTTGACATTGTTAATCCTCAATAAGGAACGGCTACTAAGTTCACTCGTCACTTAATGAGTTTAATAGGGAATTTAAGATATGGTATGTGAATTGAGAAATCAGGGATAAATTGCAAGGTCTCACGTTCTTTGTCGTCCACACCAATACACACTGAAAGTACGCTCATTGCTATTTTTTGCTGTTATCTTTTTGCGATTACAAGGTGCCAAGTGTGTACGGCTAAGGTGTAGTAACGATGTTTTTTTCTGTGTAAGCAAATAGTCTTTGATACTAAAGTTGTAATTTCAATTAAAAATGCAAATGGTAATTGATCTTATTTGCATTTAGTGTAAATTAGCGCTCCATAACGAATGTGGAGGCAAAGGACAATGATTTACGACAGTATCCTATCTTGTGTAGGCAATACACCAACGGTACGTTTAAACAAAATGTTTCCGTATCAAGAGCATACCGTTTTAGCAAAGCTAGAAATGCTTAACCCTGGAGGTAGTATTAAAGATCGCCCTGCTAAGTTCATGGTAGAGCAGGGGATTAAGCGAGGAGACATCACACCTTACAGTCATATCATCGAAAGCTCATCGGGCAATTTGGCCATTGCGCTTGCGATGATTTGTCAACAACATGCACTTCCTTTTACGGCGGTCGTTGATCCTAAAATCTCACCAACTAATTTGAAGCTACTAGAGATATATGGTGCAAACATCGTTCAGGTTACTGAAAAGGACCAAAACAATGGCTATCTGCAAACTCGTATCGACACGGTACAACGCTTAGTTGCGCAAACACCCAACAGTGTATGGATCAATCAATATGCGAATCCAGATAACTGGCGTAGCCATTATTTTGGTGAAGCTGAAGAAATTCTCAATGACCTTGAAGTAAAAGTCGACTATTTGGTCGTCGGAGCGAGTACCTCTGGCACTTTGATGGGGGTAGCGCGTCGCTTAAAAGAGGCAAATAAGAACCTTAAAGTTATCGCCGTAGACATTACCGGTTCAGTACTTTTTGGTGGCACCTCTGGGCCAAGAGAATTACCAGGCATAGGTGCGAGCCGAGTGCCAGAGCTGTTAGACCCAACAGAGGTTGATGAAGTGATTTATGTGGACGACTATGAGTCCGCATCAGCCTGCCGAGAGCTTGTTAAAAAAGAAAGCATTTTTGCTGGAGGCTCGAGTGGCTCTGCAATTGCAGCGATTAAAAAGCTGCTTCCTACAATCCCTAAACACAGCGTTGTGTTAACTCTGTTTGCTGATCGTGGCGACCGTTATCTGGATTTAGTTTACGACCAGGATTGGTTCGACATGGTTAAGCAACGCCACCTTTCAAATTCAATTACGCAATTAGAACAAATCGTCTAGTAAGGAATTATCAATGACAGTACAAACTGAACTACGCTATTTAAGTCAAACCGACCTTAAGAAGTTGGGCGCAGATCACAGTGATGCCTTTATTCAAGCAATTGAAGAGGGTCTTAGCTTACATGCAAAACAACAATTTGTTCAGCCACTTAAGCCTTATTTAAGATGGCCAGATGCGCCACACATCGCAGACCGTATCATTGCAATGCCTTGTTATCTAGGTGGTGAAAACCCAATTGCTGGTATTAAGTGGATAGGCTCTCGCCAACACAATCCGAGTAAATTTGATATGCCACGTGCCAGTGCAGTGATCATCCTAAATGATGCTCAAACTAACTACCCTGTGGCTATCATGGAAGCAAGCTTAATCAGCGCGATGCGCACTGCAGCTATCACAGGAGTTGCGACCAAGTATCTGGCTAAAAAGGACTTCAGTGATGTTTCTATCATTGGTTGTGGTCCGATAGCGCAGATGCAGGTGCAAACATTACTTGAGCAATATCAATCTATTAAAACAATTCATTTATATGACTTATCAGCAACAGCGGCGGATCGATTGATCAGTCAATTTGCCGGTGACTACCCAGCAGTTGAGTTTGTTATTCACCCAAGCGCGCAAGGGGCTGTTGAGCAAGCAGATGTATTAGTAACTTGTACTGTTTCAGATGCGCCTTATATTCCATACGCATGGCTTAAGAAGGGCTGTTTTGTTTCGAACATCTCGATCATGGACATCGAAAAAGAAGTGTTCGTAAAAGCAGACAAAGTTATCGTTGATGATTGGGACCAGTCAAACCGTGAGAAGAAGGTTATCAACCAGCTTGTTGAAGAAGGCAAATTTAGTCGTGATGCACTACATGCAGAGTTGGGTGAAATCGTACTTGGCGAAGTGGTTGGCCGTGAAAATGATGATGAAATTATTCTTCTCAACCCAATGGGCATGGCAATCGATGACATTGTGTGTGCGCGTTGGTTTTATCAAGCTGCGTTGGCAAAAGACGCGGGTACAAAACTACCACTATTTTAAACGCTAAAGAAGCGCATGGACATGCTAAATAGCATGTCCACTTTTCTGACTATTAAGCCGAGTGTGAGCAAAGTTTTATAAGGCTTTGCGATTTAAAGGAGTTGAAATGACTTTATCGGTTAACCTTTATAACCCCCGCTTTGCACTGGTGCAAAAACTCATCGCTGCACTTTATCTTGAAAACTATGGTGACTTTAAAAGCCACTGTGTCTATCAACACGGTCAGCTATTGGTGCGTCTTGATTCGCAAAGCCAGCTGGTTTTTACCTGTCAATTTCGTCCTATGGATATGGTTCCTTATGTCATAACCGACCCCGACATTTCTATACAAAAGCAAAATCAACAGCCAACATTGGTGTCTGTGACTTCATTAATGAGCCATTTTATCGAATCAGACTGGTGGCCTGTGGGTGACAACCAAAGAACCCTATCGAAGTGGCGTGAAGTCGTACAGACGGTGAACGTATTAGCTCAGTCAGCGCCTGTTACACAAACGTCTGATTTATTTGAATGGCTAGCATTGGTGATAGACAGACCTAACCACCCATTTGCCCATGCCAAAGCGAGTTTGCAAACTGTGCTTGAAAATTGGACCCAGCAGCAAGTGCAATGGTGGGCTTTCCCTAAAGAGCAGGTGTTTACTCGTCAATCACATACTGCATATCGCTTGCTACTGAACGACACTCAGCAGCTGCGTTTAGAAGCCAAATTGGCTGATTTAAGCGACGATTATATTGCATTACCTATGCTTTCAAGTCAGGTGGCCGTGGCACGTGAAATTCCAGCAAGCAGAGATTTAGAATTTACGTCTGAACTTGGACTTGCCACCAGTTCGCTACGTACCTTTTGTCACCCAACTGACGCGCTAAAGCATATAAAAATGGCCAGCAGTGCTACGCCATTAGGGGCGATGCGTACCATGCCTCCTCGATATTTGTATAATGGTGACTGCGCGTATGCGTTATTGCAGGACATTCTTTCGCGCTCAAAAACACTCGCACAAAATGTACAATTGTGTGATGAACGCCAGTGGTGGAGCCTAAGTACACATCGAGATATGTTGCAGTGCAAAGGCGAGATAGGCGTACAACTTCGTTGCCTTCCGACGCATAACAAACAGTTTGTACTCTCTATGGCAGCGCTAAATCACCCTCAAGCGTGGCAGATGCTTGCTCAAGCGGGTGTGGACACCCAACAGCTTTTTACTAATTTAACTCAGCGCTTTGTACAAATGGGGCTGAACTTTTTGTTCTATGGTGTGGCACCAGAATGTCATGGACAAAATATTATTCTTTATATCAATAGTCACGACGACTTTACCTTTGTACTGCGTGACCATGACTCACTTAGAATTTGCCCTAAGCAATTGACCGCCAATCAATTAGCTTTACCTGATTATCAAATCAACTGGCATACGCCTAACACTTTAGTGTTGCCGGACCTTACTGAGTTGGCTAAATACTTTATTACGTTGGGGCTGCAAGTGAACTTGTACCCTATTGCTAAAGCGGTGGGGCAAGGAGTAGACGAGCAGGTGTTTTGGCGCACTGTGTATAGAGATATAAAGACTTGCCTTGCACAAATCAACGACGATACATTTACCAAGTGGGCAGAGCAATGCTTATTGAATGCGAAATCTTGGCCATTTAAAGCAGTATTAGCACCATTGTTTGCCGCCGATGATGACGTGACAGGCATGCCAAGCGCCATGTCGACTATCGAGAACCCACTGTCATCGGTTAGGCAGCATCGACAGGAGAGGGCAAGTGACGTCGCCAACTAAGCCGCTTTATTTGCTACTCGCCACGCAATTTTTAGTCACTTTCTCATTAATGGTGCTGATACCTGTATTACCTCTTTACTTAGAGCAATTAGGTGATCAACAGGCGGTTTCAGGCTTTTATTCAGCGTTAGCGTTATCCGCTCCTGCTGTTGGCGCTTTGTTCAGTGCGCCTTTGGTCGGTATGCTGGGTGACCGCTATCGCTACAAGAATATCTTTGTTGTAGCGCTTGTGTTGTTTGTGTTGTCTTTGCTGGGTATGGCGTGGTTTGAGTCAATCACGTTATTTATCGGGGCGCGATTCTTATTGGGGCTCTCTGGTATTGGCGTGGTGCTGACACTGTTTTTTAGCCGTGCCACGATTGCCCCGCAAGGCCATCAATTAGGTATGCAACAACAGGCTATTTCACTGGCGTGTTTGCTTGGCCCATTGGTAGGTGGCTATAGCCTACAGACGATAGGTATGGACACCGTTTTAGCCGTTACCGCGGGTGTGACCGTTAGCTGTTTATTGGCGCTGATGTGGTTGCTTGATAAAGATGTACTACAACCTCAAATCTCTGAGTCTCGTCAACGCCCAGTCAATAAATGTCGTTTTTCAACGCAGGTATGGAGCTGGCTGATAGCTGGCGCTTTGTCGCAGGCTGGCGCTTTTGCGTTAGTGGTAGGTTTTGCTCTGTACATGACACAACAGTGGCCAAGCTCAAATGTCGCAAGCCAAATAGGTGTGATCCACGCTTTGGCATGGTGTGGCACCTTTGCCTTAGCAGGCTTTTGGGGGCGGCGCAACGCGCGTGGATTTAGCGCACAATCATTTGCCCTTGGCGCATTGGGTTGTGGGCTTTCAGTCATGCTAATCGATTTAGTATCGTCGCTTTGGCTTATCGCCATACTGCGCATCATACAGGGTGGGTTTTTCGCGACCCAATCACAAAGCTTATTTTTACAAATCAGCACCTTGAGTCCTGCTGAGCAGCAAGGTCAGGCGTTGGGGTGTGCAAAAAGCGCCCAAGTTGTGGGGCAATTGGTTGGCCCCTTTGCTGCTGCGTTTTGCTTTGCCCATTTTGGCGCCAGCAGTGTGCTTTGGCTGACCGCCGGACTATTTATCGCCGCCGCAATTTTGGTGAGTTTTTTACTATCAGTACAACAAGTTAATTTTAAGGTAAAAACACAATGAACACGATGGAATGGGCTTTGTTAGACACAAAGCTAGTTGAACAGTACCTCAACACATATATTCGCGAACGAGAAATCGACCTAGAGCAGTGTCGTTATTCTGGCAGCTATCAATATGCATTACCTTTGTCAGATGACCTACAGGTGTTGTTTGATATACAGCACTATTCTATGACCGGTTATCACAGCTATGACATGCCGGTGGCAATTTGTGAATCGGGTATAACGAAAGAGCTTAAAGATATCAATGTCTTGCTTGTTCATTTGTGTAATGCATTGGCGCAAGTGAGCACTAAAGAGGCTGCGGATGAGTTCTACAACAAAGTGACCAACAGCGTACGTTACTGCCGTCACTATGTTAACGAAGTGATAAAACAATCTAACAAGTCATCACAGCGTGATGAGTTCGTATCAGCGGAGCAGGGATTATTGCTTGGTCACCCATTTCATGTCACCTCAAAAGCCTGCCAAGGTTTTAGTGATGAAGACTTAGCACGCTATAGCCCAGAGTTAGGCGCAGCATTTAAGCTACATTATTTTGCATTATCTCCTGCACTGTATAAACAGCGTGTGATCAGCGATTATCAGATACCGCAAGACCCGATTATGCTTGAGGAAGCAAAGTCTTTGCTAGGTGAGCGTTTTGATGATTACCAACTGCTACCTTGTCATCCATGGCAAGCAAATCACTTACTAGAAGATGGAACAGTGAAAGCGTACCTAGCGGAAGATGAAATTATCTCTTTAGGGCCGATGGGGGAAACGGTGTGGCCAACTTCATCTGTACGTACGGTGTTTGCGCCAAAACAAGGCTTATTCGTGAAGTTAGCACTGGATGTACGTATCACTAACTTTATACGTAATAATCCCCCAAGCCATTTGGAACGCGCGCTCGATGCCAGTGAAGTTATCGTTGAAAATCAACTGGAAAAAGGTATCGCACGTTTAAGGCTATTGCCAGAACTTGCTTATCAAACAATCAACAATGAGGCGTTGGCAGCGTCATTTGCCGTTCTATATCGTCAAGGGTTGAGTGAATCCATGCAAGCGCAAACGCGCATTCTAGCAGCGTTAGTAGAGGAGTCGCCAATTACAGGCACAATGCCGTTAAGTGATTTTATTTGTAGTTCAGCGCAAGCACATAACACCACGGTTAATGAGGCATTTCTAAGCCAGTGGTGGCATGGGTATTTAGATGCTGCGCTATTACCAACGCTTAGATTGTTCGCAAGCTCAGGCGTGAGTCTAGAAGCCCATCTACAAAATGCGTTGATGTACTTTGAGAATGGATGGCCAAGCATGCTGGTGGTCAGAGATATGGAAGGGTGCAGTGTTTCAGCACACAGGCAGCCAAGTTTAGATCCAAATAGCTCAGCCAGTTACAGTGAAGACGAAGCATGGTTCCGTTACCAATACTACGTGGTGGTTAATCACATTGCACATGTACTATCAGCTGTAGCGCGTAACCACGGCATTTCTGAAAACACGCTTTGGTCTGTCACCCGTGAGTTTTTAGCGAATGTAGCAAGCGATGACATCGCAAAGCCCCAAGCCGTGGCGTTATTAGATAGCGCTACATTACCAGCAAAAGGTAACTTACTCAGTACGCTACATGGCTGTGGCGAATCGCCTGTTTGGGTAAATATAGATAATCCATTGCGTTATCAAAGTGACTCACACGTGTCGAATCAAAAGAGCGCAGAGCAAAGGGTTGTCACCCAGCTAATTGAAGCTTTACTGTATGAAAAAGTACTCCCATACCATTGGCAAAACAATAAACTAGTGTTGCCTTTGGATGAGCAAACACACTATGAAGTGATAGCACGAACAACTGCTCATTTTGAGCGAATTCGCATTGATTATGCAACGTTAGTGCGTCACCAGGGTGGCCGTACTAGTGGGTTATCATTGGCGCAGGTCATGGTAGATTTAGCAAAGTTAGAGCTCGCTCCAACCGACGTATGGTCTAGGTTCTATGATGAGTTACATCATACCACGCAAAAGCATAGTCAGGTTTTGGCCGCAAAGCCACAGACACCAATTAGAGATATGGATTATGCACAGTGTGAAGCGAAAATAAGTAATGGTCATCTTTATCACCCCAGTTTTAAATCGCGATTAGGCTTTACATTAAAGGATAACGCCAACTACGGCCCTGAGCTTGCCAAGCCAATGCATTTGCGCTGGCTAGCTGTTGACCTACAGCAGGTGAGCGCCAATTTTGCAAGCGGTTATAGCACTCAGAGCCTAGCCCAGAATCACTTTAATGATGGCCAGTTGTTGCAAATTGAAACTCAACTCAAGGCTTATGGTACAACGCTAAATCAAGTCATGTTGTTACCTGTGCATCCTTGGCAGTGGGAGCATATTGGCGAAATTTACTTTGCATCGCGCCGAGGACTCTACCCGATTGAGATAGATGGTCATCGTTACTTGCCGCAGCAATCAATTCGTACGCTCAGTGATTACAGTGATGTAACGGCGTTGTCTGTTAAATTGGCGCTGAGTATTACCAATACATCAACATCTAGAGTGTTGGCTCCACACACCATTGCCAATGCGGGGATGATAAGCGATTGGTTGTGCAGCTTGTTGCAAGACAATGATGCTTGGCAACAGGTCACGCGACCTATCATCCTTAAGGAAGTGGCTGGGGTCAGTGTGTTATCACAACCTATGCTTAGCGCGCAGTATGGCGCATTGGGTTGTATCTGGCGTGAAAGTGTTTATCAGCATGTGCAATCGCCAGAGTCAGTGGTACCAGTGACGGCACTGATGCAGCTAGATATCGATGACCAGCCATTGATTGCACCTTGGGTAGAACTGCATGGTTTAACAACATGGCTAAGTGCGTTGGTTGACCATGTTTATATACCTGTTATGCATATGCTTTGGCAGCATGGTGTGGCTATGGAGTCTCACGCACAAAACATGCTGTTGGTACACAGGCAAGGCTTACCTGTTCAGGCTGCATTGAAAGATTTTCATGACGGTGTGAGATTTAGCGTGGCTTTGCTTGATAAACCAGAGCTGTTGCCAAGTCTTATTGAGTCACCAGCAGAGCATGCCCGTGTTAACCCAAATTCATTCTTGCAGACTGATTGTAAAGATGAACTGCGCGACTTTACTCAAGATGCATTGTGTTTTGTGAATTTGGCTGAGCTGGGTTGGTTTATAGAGCAGCACTTTGCATTGGATGGCGAGGCCTTCTGGGATTTAGTTCGCAGCCGTATTGAACGCTATCAAAGTGCTCATTCTCACCTTAACGAGCGCTTCGAAATGTTTGATTTTTTTGCGCCGAACATCGACGTAGAACAATTGGCTTGTCGTCGCTTTATGCCAGAGCAGCGTTTGCGTGTCATGTCAGTGAGCAACCCGTTGGCTGAGGCAAACTCTGGGGTTAAAAAATGAGTCAGCCTAGGTTAAAACAGCGGCTATCTCAGCCAAATCCATGCTTTGGAGTATTTAGCTCTATTTCCGACGCAGTGGCTATCGAGCAGCTAGCGTTGGCGGGCTATGACTTCATCATATTTGATTTAGAACACACCTTGCATAGCTTAAAAGATGTGGAAATAGCTTTGTTGGCAGCAAGAGCTGCGGAGTTGGACGTATTGGTACGGATCCCACAAGGACGCTATGACCTAATCGCACCGTTGTTGGATGCAGGCGCCAGTGGCATTGTTTGCGCTATGGTGGAAACACCAGAGCAGGCGCAGCTGCTGGTGGAACGTTGTTACTACGCGCCGTTAGGTATGCGTGGATTAAATTCCACGCGGCTCAATAGCTACGCAACAAAAGATCTCGCCAAAAGCATGATTGAGGCGAACAAACAAACCGTGGTGGTCGCCATGATAGAGACCCAACTAGGGGTTGAAAATGCACTGCAGATAGCATCAACACTGGGTGTTGACGCTGTACTTGAAGGTGCCGCTGACTTATCGCAATCTCTGGGCGTTGCATGGCAAACGCAGCACCCAAGTGTACGCGCTGCGGTAACACAAATTGCTCAAGCATGTGAGCACGCACAAAGCAGTTTTATGGCAATTCCACGCACCACTGAGGCTGTGGCGCAATGGCAGCAAAGTGGCGTGACCAATTTTGTCCTAGGCGATGATAGAAGCATCATGCGTAACGCCCATAAAGCACATATTGCGCAGTTTAAAAAGGAGCTGGAACAGTGACCGTCAGCATTGAAAAAATCAACGAGTATGTTGCTAAGCAGCAACAAGAGGTTTGTGCCTTTATATACGACTTAAATAGCTTAACAGAGCATGTTCAATCATTGCTTAACCCGTTGCCAGAAACGGTACAGTTTTACTATGCCATTAAGGCCAATAGCGATGAGCAGGTATTACGTGCATTACTGCCGCACGTGTATGGTTTTGAAGTTGCGTCAATGGGCGAGATAGAGAAAGTCAGGGCAGTGAGCGAAACTGTTCCCATTGCGTTTGGTGGCCCAGGAAAAACACTCACTGAGCTTACAGCTGCTTTGGCGCATAATGTCACGTTGTACCATCTTGAAAGTCAGTTGCAAATGCAGCGCTTGAATTGGTTGGCTCAAGAGCAAGGAAAAATAGTTGAGGTGCTACTAAGAGTTAACCCAAGCTTTGCATTGCCCGATGCGACATTACAAATGGCTGGCAAGGCGACCCAATTTGGTATTGAGCAAAGTGAGCTTGAGGGCATACTCTCTGAGCTAAGTCGTTATCCAAATTTACGTGTTGTTGGATTTCATTTTCATTGTATTTCTAATAACTTACAAGAAAATACCCAGATCAAAGCGATTGAAAAATACATAACGACTGCGCTGCAATGGCAACAGCAATATGACCTAGAGCTGAGTACCGTCAATGTAGGTGGCGGCATAGGTGTCACTTATCAAGCGCAGCAGCGCCCGTTCGATTGGTCAAGCTATTGTGAGCAACTAAGCGCATTGCTTAAGCGTTTTCCAGAACTAAATATTGCCATGGAATGTGGCCGTTTTGTCAGTGCTTATTGTGGTGTGTACTTGGCTGAGGTGACGGATGTTAAGCGTAATCATGGTGAAAACTTTGCGGTGCTGCGAGGTGGTAACCATCACTTTAGGTTGCCATCATCGTGGCAGCACAATCATCCATTTAGGGTGCTTGCACGAGAAGAGTGGCCCTATCCATTTACTAGGCCTGAGTTAAACGATGCGCCAGTGACCTTATGTGGAGAACTCTGTACGCCTAAAGATGTGCTAGCCAAAGGGGTAGTGGTAGAGCGCTTGCGTGCGGGCGATATCATCGTTTTTGAAAAAGCGGGTGCGTATGGTTGGCATATTTCTCACCACGACTTTTTATCTCACCCTCATCCACAAAGAGTGTATTTGTAACCTTCGGTGCAGCAGCGGCTGCTGCGGTCAGTATCCGCTGCGCAAAATTTAAATTGAATCAACGTATAAGGAAGCTATGTTATGCCACTAGATAAATCAATACATTTTATGTCACCGCAAGCTCTCAAGCCTAATGAAGAGGTGATCCCTGAACGCGTAGAGTGGCTACAGCAAAAAGTGTTACATGAGCAGCTTTGGCGCGTACCAATCACCGTGGATAGACTTTCTGGGTCTATCATGGATGGTCATCATAGACACTTGGTTGCGTGTCGTTTGGGTTTGGCAAAAGTTCCTTGTATTTTGCTGGATTATGATGAAGTCGAGTTCATTAGCACTCATCCGAGCAGAGCTTTAACACCTAAGTGTGTTATCGAGCATGCTCAGGCAGGACAACGTTTGCCAGCTAAAAGCACGCGCCATCAATTTGTTCGTCCTTTACCAAATTGCAATATTTCACTCAAGTTGCTTATTGATAATAGTTATCAGTTAGATTATCATGCACTCAGAATTTAACTTTTAAATATAAATAATAATACTTATTAGTATAAGGACTAAAATGCTTCTTAAAAAATCTCTGCTCTGTGTGAGTGTTACCGCGTTGTTAGCTGGTGTTTCGCATACTGTATTAGCTGACGATATTGAACATGTAGAGATCCGTGCACAGCGCATGGCTTCTGACTTAAACTCTATCGCTCGCAATGTTTCAGTGATTGATGAGCAAATGTTGCGTACGCAATTCTCTAGCGCACAAAACATTGCTGAAGTATTGGCTAAAACGGTTCCGGGTATGGCACCTCCAACACCAGCATTAACAAACTTTGGTACAACACTACGTGGTCGTAATGCCTTAGTACTGATTGATGGTGTACCTATGAACACCAATCGCAATATCTCTCGTGATTTGCACAACCTGCATCCAGCACAAGTTGAACGAGTAGAAGTTTTCCGTGGTGGTAATGCGCTATATGGTAGCGGTGCAACAGGTGGCGTTATCTATATTTATACTAAGGGTGGACAACAGGCGTCTGAAATTGCATCAAGTATTGAAGTGAAAAATGGAGCTTACACGCTAGCACAATCGTTTGTTGGTCAAGTAAATGACTGGCAATATCGTGTTGGCGCAAGCTATGAAAATGTTGATAGCTTTTCAGACGCTGATGGTGATCGTATCGCGGTTGAGCCAAGTCAGGGCGATAGCTTCGACAGTGATATCTACAGTTTTGATGCAAAAGTGTCGAAGACATGGGATGCGCAATCTTTATCTTTATCAGTACTAAGTTATGTACTTGAGCAAGACACCGACTATGCCTCAGACCCAACTGTGAAAGCGTTACCTTATATCAACAAAGCTCAGTCTATCAAAGGCCTACAGCTGGATAAGCAAAATCAGATCAACAACTTGGTTTTTAATGTTGGTTATCAAAACCAACTGAGTGAAAATAATAAACTGTCTGCGCAATTCTATTTCCGTGATTATGATGCACGTTTTGCACCATTCGATGGTCGTCCTTATGCTACTTGGAATCACTTGGCGCAAACGTATTTAGAGAGCACAAACTTAGGTCTTAAACTTACTGTAAACAGTCAGCTCAGTGAAAACCTGGAACTAGATTGGGGTTTTGACGCACAAGACGAGCGCAGTGAAATGCCTGTTACTACGTATGACGGTGAAGTTTACGACAATAGCGGCTATTTAGTGTTCAAAGAAACGGGTGACAAAGCTTTTGTGCCAGAAATTAGCCACCGTACTTTAGCGGCATTCGCTCAAGCGCGTGCTAACGTGACGGAGCAACTTGGTGTTGAAGCCGGTCTTCGAGCTGAGCGCATTGATGCCAGCTTTGATGACTTTACAACCCTTGGACAAGCGGTTGCTATTTCTGGTAGTAGTTATGATTATAGCTCAACGGTTTACAATCTTGGTGTGACATACGATATCAATGATAAACATACAGTATATGTTGCATTCAATGAAGGATACGAGTTGCCTGATATTGGCTTACAGATCCGTTACGCTAGCAGCCAGTTTGATTTAAGTCAGTCATCATTACAACCCATTGAGTCAACAGATCGCGAAATTGGTTGGCGTGGGGAATTGGGGTCTTTAAGCTTCAGCGCAGCGTATTTTGTTTCTAAATCTGACTTAGGTCGTGTTAAGAGCGAAGGCATGGGTCTTTCAATCAGTCGTAACCAAGTTGAGATTGACGGATTTGAAATCGCATCATCATGGGACATTACCAATAGCTTGAGCATGGACTTGAGCTACAGCAAAGCCAATGGTGACGAAAAAGCGCAAAACGCGGAACAATTCCAACAAATGAACGGTTTTAGCATTGCACCAAGCAAGCTGACCGCGCAGTTAAACTATGATCTCACCAGCAGTTGGCGCACAAATCTGACTTTGATGCACAGTGGTAGCAAAGACTATCGCTTAGAAGGTGAAAACGCATTTGGTCGAAGAGACGTTGAAAGCTATACCTTGGTTGATTTTAACTCTCAAATTGAACTTGAGCAGGGCACAGTGACAGTAGGTATTGAGAACTTGTTTAATAATCAATATTTCCCAGTGTACAGCCAATTACAACGTAACGGTAATAACAGCAGTTCAATTCCTGGTCGTGGTCGCACCTTCTCGGTTAAATACCGTATCGTGTGGTAACACAATCAAGCTTCTCTCCCTTAGGCTGCCACTCGGTAGCCTTTATGCTACTATAACCATCTTTGTATTATGTCAGCGTTCGGCAATAGCGGAAGCCTTGCTAACTCATAATGCCAGCCTTTAACTGCACCTAGCAAAGCTGCTTGGTGTGGTATCAACATATAAATTGACAGCCCAATCACACCTAACTGCAATAGGCACGCCATCGGCGAGTTAATGGCCATGGGTTTGAGCGCACTGCCAAATGAGGCTTTTATTTCATTGTTATTGATATCGACACTGTAACACTCATCTAAAATCAGATGAGTAAGCATACCCACGATGACTGCCACACCACACAACAGAGCGAAGTGGCTAGACTTACCACTTAAAATAGCAAGGTTGACGGCCAGCAGCGTTATCATTACCACATTCAATAAAGAGTGACTCGCACCGCGGTGAATGGTAAAGCGCTCAAATATGGGTCTTAGCGCATACATTAAGACTAGATATACGCTAATCGCACTGAGCCAAATTTCAGTTAATGAGTTCAACGACCATATCACGGGCAGACAGATCCCAATACACAGCGCAAACACGGTGAATAGGCAGTTAAGTGAACGGGATTTATCCGCATCTAAATCGGGTAACAACCCCGCCAAACTGCCAATCACAAAAAGTAATAGCGTATCGGTTGGGGTAGCAGAAGAGGTAGCTAGAATAACTGAACCGAGCGCAGCGCTGGTGACTACAGAGCCTTTAAAATGAGTTTCAAAATTTGCCACAAATATCCTTAATCATTATGAGGTGCTTTACCTAGAACTGTTATGCAAGTTTTGGATTTTAACGCAATATTAGATTTTGCAAAAAGCTATTCTTGTAACACATTATAAGATTGACCTTTGCTGTTCGATCGTTAAGCACAAGCAAGCACGAGTAGGGTAACTATCGAGTATGAGAAAGTGCAAATGAAGGTGATATGTACAAGGATAAGAGGTGACGATATAAAGTGATGACCACACAAGGTGTCATCACTTCACTGGTAACTTGCCTTATAACTATCTAAAGGGGAGGTTATTTTGGTTGAGCATCAATTGATTGACCATTCACCGAAGTTGAATCATCACTCATCAAATATAAATAGGTTGGCATAAGTTGCTCAGGGGTTTTTAGGCTGTCTTTATCTTCACCAGGGAATGCTGATGCACGCATGCTTGTGCGCGTCGCACCGGGGTTGATACAGTTAATACGGATATTGGTTTTTCCAACCTCTGATGCCCATGTTTGCATCATGCCTTCTGTAGCAAACTTAGAAATAGCGTAAGGACCCCAAAACTCACGACCCTGACGACCAACACCTGACGAGGTAAAGATGATTGACGCATTGGGCGCTTTTCGTAGTAGTGGGAACATATATTTGGTGATCATCGCCTGTGCTGTTACGTTGACCTTCATAATGTTCTCAAAGGTAGAAACGCAAAAGTGCTCAAGCGGCCCCAAGGAACCTAAAATTGATGCATTATTGAGTAATCCATCTAATTTACCGAACTGTTGCTCAATGGTGGCTGCTAAGTCGCGATAATTTTGCTTAGTGGCACCACGCATATCTAACGGTACGATTGCCGGTTGAGGATAACCTGCGTTGACAATTTCATCGTAGACACACTCAAGTTTTTTGGTAGTTTTGCCAAGTAAAATTACGGTTGCACCGTGCTTAGCATAAGTGATTGCAGCCACTCTACCGATACCATCACCAGCACCGGTTACTAAAATTGTTTTGTTCTCTAAGGCATTAGCCGCGGCTATATAATCGTGCATTTTTAACCTCAACTGGTAAATTTTCGACATTTTACCACAAGTTATCGAATTTATTGTAAATATAGGTGGCGAAAGGCTACACTTTACGTTAACTTTAACTGGTCTAATGTCTTATTAAAAACAAAATTACATAGTTTTAACGAATTAGAGCACTAAGAATAATAAGATTATGTCGGAGCCTATAAAATGAAAAAAATGCTACTCTCACTCGCGGTTTCTTCAGTCCTCGTTGGCTGTGGTGGCGGTGAAACATTAGAAGATGTAAAAAAAGATTCAACCCCAGTACTGCCTTCAGTTTCCATTAAATTTGACCCATCAAACAGTGTTATTTCTGTCCCTAACGATTTACTTTTGAGTGGTACAAAAGATGGTACCCTTAATCTACCAGGTGAACTTGATGAAAATGGCAACCCAGCGGTAACGCGCGCACATTATTCGTCTCCATCATTGGCGTTGGGCGCGCAAGATGGCTGGTCTACACAAATGCCATATGTGATCGATTTAAATGTACCTGCGGGACAGTCTGTCAGTGCGCAAGCTGCTAGCGATCCGCAATCAGTGCGTATTTTTGAAGTAGTTATGGGTGCGAGTCAAAGCGATGAACAATGTGCGGCTGTACCGGCAGGTATCGCATGTCGCCTAGTTGGTGAGCTTGAAAATGGCATGACAGGTGATTTCGTATCTATTTTAAATGACAGTGGCGATGGTATTGTGATCCAGCCACTGAAGCCGTTCAAAGCGGGCAAGACGTATATCACAGTGCTGACTGATTCGTTAACCATGGCTGATGGACGTGCCATTAAACCTTCTTCGACTTACACTTTACTGCGTCAAGATGCACCATTAGTGACAGACACGCAAATCGCACTACAAGCTGTGATTAAAAGTTATGAGAGTGCGGTAACAAGTGGTGGTGACTTAGCCAAAGAGAATATTATTTATACCGCTGCGGCTACGATGCAATCAGTTGGACCAGTTGTTGGCACTATCAAAAAGTTAATGGCAGCAAGCCTTGCACAAGGCACTAACCCGAAAGTAGTTGTACCAGAACAACCTATGATGACCGTAGCTGATGTGTTATCTGCGGTGATCACAGACCCAGCTACACTTGCACCATTTCAGGCTGTGCAATACATGCGTGGTAGTGTCCAATTACCTATGTATTCCGCTAAGCCTGCAACCACTGACATCAGCAGTGCCGCAGATACTTACTGGCGCGCTCAGTGTGATAGTGCAGTTGCGGTGTTAGGTTATAAAGCGGCGATTGGTGGCACATTGCCTGAGCCACAAGTGGATACTAACGATGCGGCCTGTGCGGCTATGTCAAATGGCGTACTACGTGATTTCGGTCTAGATACAACACGCTTCCTAACCAAGTACAACACAATTCCACAAGTTCAGTGGTTAGCAAATGTACCAGTACAAATAACTAAACCAATACCTGAGCTATTTGGTATTGAACAACCAGCGACAGGTTGGCCTGTGGTTATTCTTCAACACGGTATTACCTCAAATAAAGAGGCAATGTTGGGTCTTACACTTGCATTAAGTTCACAAGGCTTTGCAACGGTTGCGATTGATCACCCAATGCACGGTGAGCGAGGTTTAGATATTGACGGTGATGGTACTGATGATTTCAACGCATCAACAGGGTCTGTGCTATCTTACATGAACCTGACTTCTTTACTTGTTGCACGTGACAACTTGCGCCAGTCAGCAGCTGATTTACTTGGCTTACGTTTAGGGTTGAACTTTGTAAACCCTGCGCTGGGTTTAAATCCAACACAAGTTAGTTATTTTGGTCAATCGTTGGGGGCTATAGTTGCACCAAGCTTTATTGCTCATGCGAACTTACCGCTTGACCCACAAGTTGATCCGTTGTTTAAAGTGCAAAGCGCCGCACTGGCAAGTGGCGGTAGTGGCATCGCGAGTTTCTTAGCAGAGTCAGAAGAGTTCGGCCCGTTTGTAAAAGGTTCAGTTTTATTAGCGGCTAACAATCTAGCATCTAAGGCATTTATCACATTTATTGCAACGAATGCTGCGTCTGTTTGCCCTGTTGAAGGTATCGAGCCTAATCCGCAAGATCCTGCATATCTATCTGCGGTAGCGCCATGTGCATTTGTGGCTTATACCAAGCACTTGGCAGAAACGGGCGATACTCAATCACTGGCAGCGGTTCAAAGTATTATTCAACAGTTTGTTTATGCAGCTCAGACGGTGTTGGAAAGCGGCGACCCAGGTAACTATGCAAGCCTTGTTCAAGCTGTGCAAACTCCGGTTTACATGAGTTTGATCACCGGTGGCGTTGATGGTAACAAAGCGGATACAGTTATTCCGCCGACCACAGCAAACCCTTTATCGGGCGGTACACCTATGGCTAATTTGATGGGCTTACAAACTGTATCTACAACGCAGCTCTCAGAAACACCTATGAGTTATGTTGTTAACTTTAGTCAAGGTAACCATGCTTCATCATTGACAACTTCAATGCGTGAAAATACAGGTGGAACACCTCAGGGCCATGCAATGGCTGCTGTTGAAATGCAAACGCAAATAGCGTCTTTCTTGAAATCAAAAGGGCTCTATTTGCAGATAACTAACTCTGCAGTTATTGCTAATTAATAGTTATTGAGTCAAGATGAGAAGCCGCTGTAAAGCGGCTTTTTTTATGGTTTATTGCTAGTTTCAAAGGAGTCTACGTTGGCATTTTTATTTGAGTATGGTTTGTTTTTGGCAAAAGCTGTCACGCTAGTTGTGGCGATAGGGGTTGTCGTGGCCTTGATTGTTGGCGCGGGTCAAAAGTCGAAGAATGAATCAGGAGAAGTTGAGCTGAAAGATTTGTCAAAGCAAATGCAGCAAGCCAAAGGGCGTTTTGTTGAGCAAGCTTTAGATAAAAAGGAACTCAAGGCTTATCATAAAGCGTTAAAAAAGCAACAGGATGAGCAAGACGAGGGCAAAGTCTTTGTGGTGGATTTTATCGGCAGCTTAGATGCTCATGAAGTTAAAAATTTGCGTGAGGAGATTAGCGCAATTTTGACTATCGCTGATAAAAGTAAAGACCAAGTGGTAGTGAATGTAGAAAGCGGCGGTGGAGTCGTCCATGGTTATGGTTTAGCTGCTTCTCAGCTGAATCGTGTAAAGCTGCACGGCTTACCACTTACGGTTTGTGTAGATAAGGTGGCGGCAAGTGGCGGCTATATGATGGCTTGTGTTGCCGATAAAATCATTGCAGCACCTTTTGCGATCGTCGGTTCGATTGGTGTGTTGGCGCAAATTCCAAACTTTAATAAAATTCTCAAAAAGAACGATGTTGACTTTGAACAGATCACAGCTGGTGAATATAAGCGTACATTGACTATGTTTGGTGAAAACACTGACAAAGGGCGCGAAAAGTTCAAAGAAGAAATCGAGCACACACATGGCCTGTTTAAATCTTTCGTTGCTGAGCATAGACCTCAGCTAGATATATCTAAGGTCGCGACAGGGGAGCACTGGTTTGCAACATATGCAAAGTCATTCAATCTGGTAGATGAAATTAGTACCAGCGATGACGTGCTGCTGTCTTTAGACAAGACGCATCAACTCTTTAAGGTTACTTATCGAGGTAAAAAAACGTTGTCGGAGAAAGTGGGATTGGGCTTTAGTGCTGCGCTTGAAAGGGTCGGTGTATCCTTGTGGTCAAAAGTTAACAATGCTCGCCTGTAGGTAAACACATAAACTACTTTTTAAATATGCACTTGGTTAAAGCCAAGTGCATATTATTAAAGAGAGTAAGTGCTGATAATACGGTAAACTTCATTAATGTTATCGCCAGCTTTAAATTCTTTACAGATGGGTGTTGGATCTGAGCCAACCCAGATTTTTAGCTCTGCGTCTAAGTCAAAGTGACCCGCGCTTTCTTTACTGAACTTGGTGATTTTGTTGTATGGAATACTTAGGATCTCAACCTTCGAGCCGGTCACTCCCTGTTTATCAATGAGCAACAGGCGTTTATTTGAAAACACAAACATGTCTCGAATGACTTGATATGCTTTTTCAATATGTTCGCCTTCGATTAGTGTATCTTTGAGTAACGCATCCAGTTTATCGTGATCGACTTCACTGGCGTTTCCTAAAATGCCGCTTAACAATCCCATTATTTAGTCCTTCTGAAATAGTTGGTTTTCAAGTGTATGGCCGTTGACCAGTTGATGATACTGCCAGTTACATTTATAGCAGTATTTAAGCAAGTGTATATCAAATTGTTCAAACTCCCACTGATACTCAATAATATACTCCTTGTTCTGACTTTGAGTAACATGGAGCACACCACTGAGCTGTTTGAGGCGCTCAAGTGCATCTTTGTATTGTTCATGTAGTTGTAAGGTAATGTATTTGCTTTGGCCGACAGGTGCGTTACGGTTATGGGCCGTGAGCTTTCCTTTGTCTAAATACAAGACGTGATCACATAGTCGTTCTAGCTCAGCCAAATCATGGGAGCTTAAAATAAAACTAATGTCATCACTCAATGTCGATATTAGCGATCGGATCTCTCTGGCATGTAGTGGGTCTAGTCCTGCTGTGGCTTCGTCTAATAAAACGATTTTGGGAGAGCCAAGTAATGCTTGAGCTATACACACGCGCTTTCTCATACCATGTGAAAGCTCATTGATTTGCGAGTGATGATTATCACTTAGACCAACTAATTCTAGTACTCGGGCCGTTTCTTTAAGAGCTTCACTCTTGCCAAATCCTTGTAGGGCCCCATAAAAGCTCAGCTGCTTTTGAATGGAGAATCTAGGGTCCAGCATCGCATCTTGTGGTAGTGCAGTGAGCTTGCCAAACAGCGAAGGGTGACGCAAAGGTTGACCTAGAATTTTTACATCACCGTGATCAGGCGCAAGGTAGCCACACAAAATACTAAATAAGGTGGTTTTCCCTGCTCCGTTGGGGCCAACAAGTGCGGTAGTGGTGCCAGCATCTATGGTAAAGCTCACATCATTAAGGGCTTTTTTGTTGCCAAACGATTTCGACAGTTGTTTGACTTCAATAAGTGTACTCATAGCGCACGTCTCCTAAAAATGAATACACCCAATGCAAGTAGTGCGGCGGTTTGTATGGCAGGGAGTCCCCATAGTATCAGTGGAACATTTTCATGTGGTGCAACATCTAGTAGTTGTACACCTGGGAAGATATAAAAAAGCACATCTATAGCACTTAGATAACTGCTAGCAAAACTCAGTAGCGCGTTGCCAAGCGTAAATAGTAAGATAGCAAGCACAATGGAAAGCCTTGATGAGCTGCTAATCAGGTTAAGCACAGCCATCAGCGCGATAAAAGGCATAACGATAACTGTGAGTTGTATTACTAGCGTGAAAGCCAGCAAGGAGCCAGATAAAAATAACTCTGGGGCGCGATAGACCATTACACAAAATGTTGCCAATGCGGTGAGTGCTATCAGGCTAAATACAATGGTGAGCTGACCTAAGAATCGACCCATTAAGATTTCGTCTCGGGTACAACGCAAGCTCAAAAACCGTAGTGTACCTCTTTGTCTGTCGCCAACCGTTTGATCAGAACATACAAACAAGGCAAAAACTGGAAAACTATATAAGGCAATCAGCCAGAAAATAGCCAGCTCGGCTTGTGGCCAGCTAGCCAGTGCTTTTAATCCTACATTGCCAGCGAGCTGTTGTGCAACACCTGAAAATTCAGGGCTACTTAGAAATGGTACCGCATGTCCAATCGGATAGCGGAGTATCATGAGCCACAACATAGCAAAAGCGGATAGGGCAAGTAGACCCCGTTTTGTGGCAAATAGGCGAGTTAACTCAAATTGTGCTAACTGCCACACTCTTTGTATATTCATAGTATCTCCTTTGAACATACAGTAACCTGTTAGGCATAGGATAGAAACCGCAAATATGTTTCAGAGTGTGGCAAATGTAACATTTACCTGCTTAGGGTATTACCAGCCACATTGACGACCTTTATTTTGCTCGTCTAAGTACTTTTGTAACGGCGCAAAGTAGTCAAGAATAGCTGTTGCATCCATTTGCTTTTTACCCGTGACAGATTCTAGAGCCTCTTGCCATGGACGGCTGCTACCCATTTCCAACATTGTATTTAGCTTTTCACCTGCTTCTTTGGATTTGTAAATAGAGCAGCGGTGAATAGCTTCTTTGTTGTCTGCGATTTCACACAATGAGCGGTGGAAATCAAACTGTAGAATATGCGCTAGGAAGTAACGAGTGTACGGTACGTTACCAGGTACATGGTATTTTGCACCGGCATCAAAATCAGCTTCTGTGCGTGCAATCGGTGCTTTGATACCTTGATACTTTTCGCGTAGGTCCCACCAAGCTTGGTTGTATTGCTCAGGACTAATTTCACCTGAGAATACCTTCCAACGCCATTGGTCAACTAATAAACCAAATGGAATAAAGGCAACTTTGTCTAAGGCCATGCGCATCAACAGACCAATGTCTTTTGACTCATCCGGTACAGTATCTAGCAAGCCAATCTCTTTTAAGTAACCAGGAGTTACAGAAAGCGCTATGGTGTCACCAATTGCTTCGTGGAAGCCATCATTGGCACTGTCTTGGTAATAAATCGGCTGGTTTTTGTATGCGCGCTGATAGAAGTTATGACCAAGCTCGTGGTGAATGGTTGAGAACTCTTCGCCAGTGCGCTGGATACACATCTTGATGCGGATGTCGTCTTGGTTGTCTAAGTTCCATGCAGAGGCGTGGCATTGTACGTCTCTGTCACGCGGCTTAAGAAATAGTGAGCGCTGATAGAAGGTTTCCGGTAGTGGCGCAAACCCCATCGAAGTGAAGAATTTTTCAGCACCTGTAACCATATCCATTTCAGAGTAGTTATGTTCTGCTAGCAGCTCAGTTACATCATAGCCTGGGTCCGCGTTGTCTGGTGCAACCACATCGTAAATGTTACCCCATTGTTGTGCCCACATGTTACCCAACAAGTGTGCTGGAATAGGCTTGTCTTGAGGTACTTTGTCTTCGCCATATTTTTCGCCAAGTTTGGCTCTGACATGACAATGAAGCGCATTGTAAAGAGGTTTAACTTGGCCCCAAAGGCGGTCTAACTCGTTAGCAAATTCATTCGCTGGCATATCATATTTACTGCGCCACATGGCGCCAGTATCTTCATAGCCAAGCTCTTTTGCACCCTCATTGGCCAATACAACTTGTTTTTCAAAAAGCGGACGCATTGGTTTAGATATTTGACGCCAGCCTTGCCATGTATCTAGTAACTCTTCGTAATCACGGCTGTTTGCCATGGTGGTAGTGAGTTCACCAAGGCTTTGACAGTTTTTACCATCTTTACAGTAATTACCTTTTGCGTATATACCATCAAGTTCAGCAAGCAGTCCTGCCAGTTGCTCTGATTTTTCGGCGTTCTGTGGGGCTGCAATCGTCAACTTAAGTTTAAGCTTATCCATTTTTCTGCGGTTGTCTTCGCTTAAGCTTAGAGAATCAAAACGAGCAGCTTCGCTTGCTAAACGTACAACGGTATCCGTTGACTCTTGCCCTACACTCGCGGCTAAGGCAGCTGTATCTTCGGTCACAAAGTTAGCGTAAATCCACTGTGCGCGATTTTCTCTGATACTTAAGTCTTCCAAAGTTGCTTGTGCATTTGCTAGGAAAGTTTCTGCATCTTGCTCAGTCAGAGTTTGCTTATTTTTTTCAGTGCTATTACAGCCTGATAGTGACAGTGCAGTAGCAACTACACATGCACCAACACTCAGTCTAAATAATGGTTTCATTTGATTTATCACTTGTTGTTGTTTGAGCGTTGAATAATAACAGTGTGCTTAGCAGGCGACAAATAATGTAGGTCCAATGGTGCAGATAAATTGAGTTTGCTCGATTTTCAAGCATACTTAAAGCGTTACGAACAGGAGGTCTGTATGGGTATCATTGTATTAATTATTGTTGTTGTGTGCGTTATTTTCGCATTTCAACCATTGCGTTATCGAGTCATTAGCTTACCTGTGATGCGGTATTTTAAACGCGCTTTACCTAAGCTAACACAGACAGAGCAAGAAGCTATGGAGGCTGGGGATACTTGGTGGGATAGCCAACTCTTTTCAGGTCACCCGAATTGGCATAAATGGCACCAAAATGATGCACCACTACTGAGTGATAGCGAACAAGACTTTATTGATAATGAATTGCAAACGTTGCTATCGATGCTGGATGAGCAGCAAATCAGGCATGATAAAGACTTACCAGAGCCTGTTTGGAGTTACCTCAAAGAAAATGGCTTTTTTGCTTTTATTATTCCGAAAAAATATGGCGGTAGAGAATTCAGCGCTCAGGCTAACTCTACTATTGTGGCTAAAATAGCCAGCAAAAGCTTGTCTGCGGCTGTCACTGTGATGGTACCAAATAGCCTAGGGCCAGCAGAATTGTTAATGCATTATGGTACCCCAGAGCAAAAGAGTGATTGGTTGCCAAAACTGGCGACCGCAGAAGCGTTGCCTTGCTTCGCATTAACAGCGCTAGAAGCTGGCTCTGACGCAGGAGCAATATCAGACTATGGCGTGGTATGTAAAAAGGCTTTTCAAGGTAAAAAGGTACTTGGCTTACAGTTAACTTGGTCAAAACGCTATATAACCTTGGCACCAGTTGCTACCGTTTTGGGGTTAGCATTTAAAGCCTATGATCCAGATGGGTTATTGGGGGATAAATCTGCACTGGGGATCACTTGTGCTTTGATCCCGACTGATCACAAAGGTGTAAAAACTGGAGGCCGTCATAATCCACTCGATCAAGGCTTTATGAATGGTACAACAGAAGGTAAAGATGTTTTCATTCCTTTGGAGTGGGTCATTGGTGGTCAAGCGGGAATTGGAAAGGGATGGCGTATGCTGGTATCTTGCCTAAGCGCCGGTAGGGGGATTTCGTTACCAGCATTGAGCGCGGGCACCGCGCACTTATGTACCCGAACAACGTCGGCATATGCTAGAGTTCGTGAGCAGTTCGGGCTGTCTATTGCTGATTTTGAAGGCGTCCAAGAAAGTTTGGCAAGAATTGCAGGACTGACATATAGCATTGAAGCCTGTAGACAAACTACGGCACAAGCCATTGATATGAAAAAAAGCCCCGCTGTAATTACCGCCATTGCTAAGTATCATCTAACAGAAATGTCACGCCTTGTGATGAATGATGCGCTGGATATTCATGGTGGTAAAGCTATTCAAAAAGGACCGAGTAATTATCTTGCCAACAATTATACGGGGATCCCAATTTCGATTACGGTGGAAGGTGCCAATATTTTAACGCGCAGTCTAATGATCTTTGGACAAGGAGCTACAAGGTGTCATCCTTTTATATTTAAAGAGATCCAAATCATCCAAAATAGCCAAGCAGATGATGGCTTAAGAGAATTTGATAAATTGCTGATGTCACATATTCAACATACGGCGGTTAACGTGTTTAAAGCTTTGTGGTTAGGTTTGACAAGAGGGTATGGGTTGCCTGCGACTATATCTGGGCCAACACAAAAATATTATCAAAAGCTCAATTGGCTCAGTGTATGCCTTGCGGTCTGTGCCGATTTAGCGATGTTAAGATTGGGTGGTGAACTGAAACGAAAAGAGCTGTTGTCGGCGAGGCTCGGTGATGTGTTAAGCCACTTATATTTGGCATCATGTGTGTTAAAAAAATATGAGCACGATGGGCGTCAGCAGGGTGACTTAAATGCCGTTCACTACGCGTTATCGCATCATCTTAAGGCTGGTTTTAGCGCTTTGGATGACTTTATAGATAATTTCACCAATCGCTTTGCTGGGCAACTCATTAAACGCTGGTGTCATGCATTTGGTCACGGTGCAAAAGGACCAAGCGATAAAATTATCGCAGGGGTATGTACAGCACTTTGGAAAGATAAAAGTGCGCGTGAGCGGATAAGTCATTTATGTTGCAGTGAATCTAACCCTGCCGTAGCTGAGGTAGAGCAAGCTTACCTTAGCTACAAGTCTACAATCGCTGCTCGAAACAAGCTCAAGCAGTGGCAAAGCAGTTATAAAGTTTACTACTATGACAAATCGTTTGCGGATCTAGTTTCGTTGGCGGTCAGAGATCAGGTAATAAGCCAAGAAGAAGCGCAATCACTTATTGAGTCTGAAGATTTACGTCAAAAAGCGATTGCAGTTGATGTGTTTTGATTAGGTGTGCTTAACGGGCAAATGGGTCTGGGTTGATTTTATCTATGTACCATTTGCCTTTTTTCCTAAGCATTTGGACACTACGCATATCATCAACCTTTTCACCGTTAAAATAGCCGGTAAATACTAAATTAACCTTCGCGTTGTCACCATATTGTTCACGCAGGCTCTCGTTCGTCATATCAACTTCAATGGTGACTTCATCAAAGCGCATATTGACAAGGTTACGGGTAAATTGTGATGCGGTACCGTATGAGCGCATAATTCTTGCAAGTCTCGGAGTGACATGCTCAAGCGCCAAATCCATATTATTTTTATTATATAAAGCATCAAAATAGATTGTAGCCGTGTAACCTGGGGTATCTTCATCACCTCTGGGTTTATCTTCTTCAACACAGCCAACTAGAATTAGACACAAAGTCACTAAAATCGTATGTATTAACTTCATAATAAATTGAATTAGTTCTAGATAACCTAAGTTTGTAAGCAAACTTGCAATATGTAAAGGTGGAATCGTTCAGAAATAAAAAAAGCTCGTTAACGAACGAGCTTTTTGGTTGGGAAGATTACTTTTGTCTTAAATTTGTTCTGAAGTTAGTCGGTTATTATCAGTATCAGCTTTTTTAAACCATTTTCTGAATAACGCTTTTATGTCCTCTAGCATGACATACTGACAAGGTATCAAGATTAGGGTAATAACAGTGGCGAATAGCACACCAAAGGCGAGTGATACTGCCATTGGAATTACTATTTGCGCTTGCAGACTAGTCTCAGTGATGATTGGTACAAGACCCATAAACGTAGTTAACGAAGTCAATAGAATTGCTCTAAAACGTCGACATCCAGCCTCAATCACCGCCTGCTTAATGGTACTGCCTTGCTCTCTGGCCTTGTTTACGAAATCCACCATAACCAAAGAGTCATTAACGACCACACCCGCTACGGCTATGATGCCAAAGAATGACAAGCTGCTCATCGTCATGCCCATAACAACGTGCCCTACAACCGCGCCAACAACACCAAATGGAATGACCGACATGATTAGAATTGGTTGTGAATATGAACGTAGAGGAATAGCCAGCAATGCGAAGATGATCATCAGTGACAATACAAAATCTCTGATTTGCTCTGCGACACTGTCCATTTCTTCTTGAATTCGACCGGCAACATTGCTACTGACACCTGGGTAACTCTTAAGTAGCGTTGGTAAGTATTCATCTCGAATTTCCTCCGCTATTTTGAACGGTTCGGCTTGGTTGGTATCAACAGACGCCCACACGTTCACTGTACGTTTAGCGTTTTCTCGGCGAATACGGTTAACACCATCAACCAATTTTACATCTGCAACTTCAATGAGTGGAACTTCAGCGCCTGATGGAGTAATGATACGAACATCTTGTATATCACTGATAGAGTTGCGAGACTCTTTGGGGTAGCGGATCATGACTTTGATCTCTTCACCTTCTCGCAAAATACGTTGAGCTTCAAGTCCGTAGTAGCTGAAGTTTACTTGAGATGCCACATCCGATAGCGTAAGCCCCATGCTGTAGGCCAGCGGTTTAAGCTCGAGTTGAACTTCATCCGTAGCACTTTGTAAGGAATCATTAATATCACCAACCCCTTCAATACTGCCAAGTTTCTCTTTGAGTAAATTAGCGACTTCTTTAAGTTGGTCTTTATTTTTACCTTCAAGGCGGAAGTTAATATCACCGTCATCACGCCCGCCATTCATAATACTGTCTTGAATATTTAGCGTTTTTACTCCTGGAAGTGGCGGCATCTGTTCACGCCACATGGCACTGAGCGCGAACGTATCGATAGGGCGAAGATCGGGCTCTACCAATATGGCCATAATGTTAGCGTTAGTACGGCCTCGAAGGCTTACAGATAAGTCACGGATCATGCCTGTGCCATATTTTGCTTCTATTTGTTTATCCACATCCAAGATCAATGCTTCAATTTTTTGGGCTGTTTGTAAGGTCGCGGACTCTGATGAAGATAAGTTCATTTCAATACGAACCTCAGGGAAGTCATGAGGAATTTTTGGATTGGCTACAAACTTAATTAATCCACCCGCGAACAGACCTGCGGTCACAATGATAATCGTTAGAAAGCCAACAATAACAGTGTAGCGATAGTGAATGCAGCGCTCAATGAACGGGCGGTACAGGTCTTCAATAAAGTGCTTAAGTCCATTGTCTAACGATTCACGTAGGCGGTGGAACGGGTTTTTAGGGTTACTTGGTTTATCTTTCATTGCCGCAAGGTGTGCAGGCAATATTAGTTTTGATTCTATCAATGAGAAGAGCAAACACAAGATAATTACGCCCCCAATGGCTTTTGAGAACGCCGCGGCAGGACCGGTTGCGAATGTTTGTGGCAAAAATGCGGCGACTGTTGTAAGTACGCCAAATGTTGCAGGAATTGCGACGCGTTTAACGCCACGTACTACATTATCTAGGGTATGTCCATGTTGTTCAATTTCGGCGTGTACTGATTCGCCAACAACAATGGCATCATCGACCACAATACCCAGCACCAGAATAAAGGCAAATAACGAGGCTAAGTTAATGGTGATATCGAGTGCGCCTATGGGCATAAACAAAAATGCACCAAGGAACGATACTGGCAGTCCCATCATAACCCAAAAAGCTAGCCTTACTCTTAAGAATAAAGCCAACATGAGCATCACCAAAATACCACCGAGAATCATATTCTCGACCATCATATTTAGGCGACCGTTCAGGTAGTAGGTTAAATCAATCAATGGCTCAATACCGGTGCCCTCAGGCAAGGTTTTTGAGCGCTCAGCGAGATAGTTTTTGATGGTAGTCGCAACTTTGGTGATGTCTTGATCTTTTGATGCTTGAATTTCAAATGTTAGCGAGTTCTTACCATTGTATTTGGAGTATTGCAGCCCTTCTTCAAAGCCATCGTGAACGGTTGCCACGTCACCTAAAAGAATTTGCGCTCCGTCCTCTAAAGTTCTAAGAGGAAGATTTTCAAACTCTTTACCTCGATAAGCTTGATTCTCAACACGCATTGAAATGTAACCATTTTCTGAACGAATTTGTCCTGCTGACATATTGGCAGAAAATGCTTTCACAGCTTGAGAAATATCTCTGAAGGTCAGATCATATTCTCTTAGCTTATCTGGACTTATTTCTATGCCAATTTCGTAATTTAAACCACTATGAAACTCCACCAGATTGATGCCAGGTAGCGCGAGCATTTCATCGTGAATTACATTGCCGAGATCTTTAAGTTGGGCATTGCTTAAATCGCCATATAGCGATATCCACATGACTTCTTGTACAAACTTGTCATAGCTAACAATCGGTCGCTCCATTCCCACGGGAAAGCTAGGTATGGAGTCCACTTGCATTTTGACTTCGTCAAGCACAGTAAGTGGTTCATAATGCTCTTCTACTTCGATCCAAGTTTGTGAAAAGCCACGGTTGGAATAAGTGATCATGCGTTTGATCCCTTCAAGCCCTTCCATGGCTTCCTCAACTTTAATCGTGATACCTTCTTCTACTTCCTGTGGGGCAGCACCTGGGTATACAGCCTGCACACTTAACCAATGGCTCTCAAATTGAGGGAACATTTGCTTGCGAATGGAAAATGCAGTGAGCAAACCACCGATGAGAATGAAGGCCATCAACAGGTTTGCAGCAACAGGGTTGCGTGCAAACCAGGCAATTAAGCCTTTTTCAGTTAGATGACTCATGGCTTACTCCTCTTTTAACGCAAGTTGCGTGTCTGCAACTGAGTGCGTACCGTCATTGAGTTGTAATTGCATCCCCTCCGTTGGATACTCAAGTGCGGAAGTAATTAGCTGAGCGCCGTCATTAACACCACTGTCAATGATTGTTTTACCATTGTATTCGCGTACGACATTTAAAGCTTTGAAGCTCAGTGTTTCATCACTGTTAAGCACGGCAATTCTGCCGTCTTTGACTAAGTGTTGCGGGATTGCAGCGGCGTTCTCGAGAATTTTGCCGTTAATCGTGGCGTTTAAATATGCGCCAAATCGAAGTGGAGTGCGCTGGTCGGAATAGGGGTGTTGTATTTGCGCAACTAAGTACGTCATGCGGCTGCGTTGGTCTATTACTCCTTCACTACGAACAATTTTGCCTTGCCACTGTGCCGGTTTACCCTCTACATGTGCTGTTAGCGTGACGTTGGCATTAATACCGCCATCCACAAGGTATTGTAATTCATTATCTGCAACGGGTAGGCGAACTTCTGCAACAGAAATTGCATTTAGCTCACCAAATTTACTGCCTGGATTTACCACGCTGCCTAAGCTCAATTCTCGACTTGCAATGATAGCGTCGTACGGTGCTTTGATGTATGTGCGTTCTAAGTTACGCTTGGCTCGTTTAACACTAGCTTGTGCGGCACGGAAACTTGCTAACTTCTCAGCTAATTGAGGTTTACGTAAATACAATTCAGACGGAATTGTGGCATTGGCATTGTCCTTTATGCGTTGCCATTCCTTTTTTGCAACATGGGCTTGTGCTTGTTCAATCTCAAGTGCTGAGCTTGCTCGTGCTAAGTTTGCTTCAGACTCGATAAGTGCAGCTTCATAGTCGTTAGGATCGATACGGGCTAAGATTGCGCCTTTTTTTACAAATCCTCCTTTTACAAAAGCATCTGATACTTCAATGACTTGCCCGCTCACTTGTGCAACCAACTCAGTGGTATATTTGGGTTTAACCAAGCCGTAGGAGTCTACATTAAGCTGCATTGGTGCAACGACGATAGGCTCAGCCTCTACAAGAGGGTGAACGATTTGTACGGATTTTTCTTCAGGTGGTTGCTTCATCGCTGAGAATGCGCCCGCAACACCTATGCCTCCAATGAGTACCACAAGGGGTAAGAATATTTGTTTTTTACTAGCCACGTTATCTTCCTTCCAACTGTTGATGTTGTTGGTATTTGCATCAGTGTTAATACCATTAGCTGCATATTAAACGATAAGATATGTCTAGTTGTTTATTTAGGTTCTAAAGTTGTAACAAAGCATTACATTTGCGTCGACTTCGAAATATTTAATACCAAATACTAATAGCTGAGCACAAATAGTTGCATGAATAGGAAGTGGTAAGCATAAAAAAAGGCCCGATTGGGCCTTTTTAAGATAGTGGTGTTGTTAGGCTACATAACGCGCATACCAGGCTCTGACCCTTCATCAGGGTTCAGAATGTAAATCTCTTTACCACCGGGTCCTGCAGCCAGAACCATTCCCTCAGACATGCCAAAGCGCATTTTGCGAGGCTTTAAGTTGGCAACCATCACGGTTAATTTGCCTTCGATATCTTCAGGTGCATAGGCTGATTTTATACCTGCAAATACTTGACGGGTCTCACCACCTAAATCTAGCGTCAGCTTCAGTAGTTTTTCTGCACCTTCTACGTGTTCGGCTTTCGCTATCTTGGCGACACGTAAGTCTACTTTTGCAAAGTCATTAAACTCAATTTCTTCGCTGATAGGCTCTTTTGCTAACGGGCTGTTTGGATCAAGTGTTGGCTTATTGCTTGCCTCAAGGCTTTCTTTAGATTCTTCAAGCATTAAATTGACCTTATCCATGTCAACACGCTGCATCAGGGCTTTGAACTTGTTAATTGCATGTCCTTTCAAAACCGTTTGTGCACTTTCCCACGTGAGTTCTGTATTCAAGAACTGCTCAACATTTGCAGTCATGCCAGGTAGCACAGGTTTTAAATATGTCATAAGGATTTTAAACATATTCAAACCAGCTGAGCATACGTCATGGGCCTGTGCTTGTGTTTGCTCATCTTTGATAAGAACCCACGGCGCTTGCGCATCAATAAACTGATTGGCTTTATCAGCTAAGGCCATAATTTCGCGAATGGCTCTGCTGTATTCGCGTTGCTCATAGTGTAGAGCAATACTGTCCGCAGCAGTTTGGAATTGTGCGATAAGCTCTGGCTCAAGCACTGTGTCACTCATTTTGCCATCAAACTTTTTGCTGATAAAGCCTGCACAGCGAGAAGCAATATTAACAACTTTACCTACTAAGTCAGAGTTTACTCGTTGTGCAAAATCTTCAAGGTTTAAGTCTAAGTCGGTAATGCCGCCGTTTAATTTGGCTGCAAAGTAGTAACGCAAGAACTCAGGGTCTAAGTGTTCCAAGTAGGTACGTGCTTTTATAAATGTACCCTTTGACTTCGACATTTTTGCGCCATTGACGGTTACGAAACCGTGAGCAAAAATATTTGTTGGCTTGCGGAAGTTCGCGCCATCTAACATTGCCGGCCAAAATAGACTGTGGAAATAGATGATATCTTTGCCGATAAAGTGATAAAGCTCTGCTTGTGAGTCTTCACCCCAAAAAGCGTCAAAATCCATGCCTTTCTTATCACATAAATTTTTGAAACTCGCCATGTAGCCGATTGGTGCATCTAGCCATACATAGAAGTATTTACCGGGTGCCCCTGGGATTTCAAAGCCAAAATACGGCGCGTCACGGCTGATGTCCCATTGTTGTAGGCCATCAGCAAACCACTCTTCAAGCTTATTAGCCATTTCGGCTTGTAATGACCCCGAATGTAGCCATTCTTTGAGCATGCTCTCGAACGCAGGAAGGTCAAAGAAAAAATGTTCTGAATCTTTTAGCACAGGTGTCGCGCCAGACATCACTGAACGAGGGTTCTTTAGCTCAGTTGGACTATAAGTTGTGCCGCATGCATCGCAGCTATCACCATTTTGATCCGGTGCATCGCAAGTAGGGCAAGTGCCCGTAACAAAGCGATCGGGTAGGAAAATACTTTTTTCTGGATCAAAAAGCTGTGAGATAGTGCGTTTCTTAATGTGGCCCTTTTCATCTAGGCGCTTGTATATAAGTGCACTTAGCTCGCGGTTTTCTTCGCTGTGTGTACTGTGATAGTTATCAAATTCAATATTGAAGTCAGCAAAATCACGTTGGCGTTCAATGCTAACATTTTTCACCATTTCTTCAGGGGAGATCCCTTGCTTTTGCGCATTGAGCATAATAGGTGTGCCGTGAGCATCGTCTGCACATACATAATATGTTTCATGGCCACGTAATTTTTGAAAGCGCGACCAAATGTCTGTTTGAATGTACTCTAGCATGTGACCCAAGTGTGTTGGTCCATTCGCATAGGGTAATGCACTCGTGATGAGAATTTTTCTCTTCGTCATAACTGTTCCAAGATTATCGCGTGGCTGCGCTCAAATTTCAGCCAAATCGCTTAGTTAAAGCTAACACATGCCATTTACTCGGTGTGTATAGCATCAATAGACTGGTTTTAATGGGATGAATGTTACATAATTCCGTGGCCTTTTTCATCACCAGAGTACGTTTTATTTCAATGTTTGGCCTCAATAAACTATTTAAAAAAGACAATCAGTTAGAACAACAGATTCTCACTAAGTTAACGGCTTTCAAAAATAGCGTCTTTCCTTTGGGGATTGAGCCACAGTGGGTGAATAACATTGAGGTAAAAAACTCCAGTGCAACTGTGAGTTTAACACTGCCGTTTGCAGCTAATGCACAGCGACAATTGCTCAGTGCAGCGTTATCTGAGCAATTAGGAATGCGGGTTGAAGTGAATATTGAGATTCAACTACCTACTCGCTACCAGTACAAAAAAATTAAGCATATTGTGTTGGTTGCATCGGGTAAAGGTGGGGTAGGTAAATCAACAACCGCAGCTAATCTTGCGCTGGCTTTATCCGCTCAAGGTGCAAGTGTAGGCGTCTTGGATGCTGATATTTATGGACCCTCGATCCCATCGTTGTTTGGTGCTATTGACGAGCAACCTACAACAAAAGACAACAAGACACTCAATCCGATAGTAAAAAATGGCATCAAGATACAATCCATCGGCTTTTTAGTTCCTGCTGATAACGCAACTGTATGGCGTGGGCCAATGGCATCACAAGCGCTTAATCAACTGCTCAATGAAACACAATGGGGTGAACTTGATTATTTGATTGTTGATATGCCCCCTGGCACAGGTGATATTCAGCTTACTATGACGCAAAAAGTGCCGGCAAGTGGCGCTTTGATAGTTACAACGCCACAAGATTTAGCGCTCCTTGATGCGCAAAAGGGGATTGCGATGTTCAATCAAGTCAATCTACCTATTCTGGGTCTTATCGAGAATATGAGTCATTACATTTGTACACACTGTGGCCAGAAGAATCATATTTTTGGACATCTAGGTGGAGAACAGTTAGCGATTCGCCACGGTGTACCGCTTCTTGCACAGATCCCGCTTAACATTCAGATCAGAGAGGCATCCGAACAAGGATATAACCTATTAACACAGCATGTTGATATTGCTGAGCATTACGTTTCGTGTGCGCAGGCAATGAGTAGCATGCTTTATTATCAAACATTATCAACGCCAGTTGTTGATATTGTGATTACGGACGACTAATCAATGAGATTATCAGATACACATATTAAGCAAGCGATAGCCAACCAGCAGATTATTATTGAACCTGCACCCAGTGAGGAAATGATTTCTGGTATTACGGTCGATTTAAGACTGGGTAACAAGTTTAGAGTGTTTCAAGACCATGGTGCGCCCTACGTTGATTTAAGTGGGCCGAAAGACCAGCTTAACGAGGCGATGGAGTCAATCATGAGTGATGAAATTGTTCTGCAAGATGGGCAAGCATTTTTTTTGCACCCTGGACAGTTAGCATTGGCAATCACCTATGAATCTGTAACTTTACCTGCTGATTTAGTGGGTTGGCTAGATGGACGTTCGTCATTGGCGCGGTTAGGCCTGATGGTTCACGTTACAGCCCATCGTATCGATCCCGGATGGTCGGGTAACATTGTTTTAGAGTTCTATAACTCAGGTAAACTGCCGCTTGCACTCAGACCAAAAATGAAAATTGGAGCGTTAAGCTTTGAAACCATGACCAGCGCTGCTGAGAACCCGTATAACACTCGCAAAGATGCTAAATATAAAGGCCAAAACAGCGCTGTGGCGAGTCGTATCAGCGCCGATAATAATAGCGATTAAGGCTAAAATAATGCTTAGAATTTAAGTTATACACCTCAAGCTGGTGTTATTTTGTCCAGTTTGAGCTGGCATTACTGTATAAAGCTTCCATACTAAACTATGTCCCTACGCCGAAGGCAATGGTGATTGTTAAAGGAGCTAAGATGGGTGCCAGCAAAGTTATTCAAGTCGCTTCGCTTTTATGTTTAATCGTCTTTAGTAATATTTCCACTGCGTTGCCAACATCAACATATAGTGATGTGAGCAATCAAAAGACCATTGATGATATTTTAAAAGACGACAAATCGTTTGTTGCGCTAGATGAAAAGGAACTTACAGCTTCAAAGCTCGTATCTACTTGGGTCAAAGTAGATGTGTCAGGCGAACAATCATCAGAAGGGCGTAAAGTTTTATATATTGATAAGCCTTTAAATAGTGAGCTTGAACTGTATTTGGTGCGACAAAATAAGCTGTTAGATCAGGTGCGAATATCCAGCGACAACTTTTCTCCTGCCAGAATGCACAGTATTTTTCCCCACATCAACTTTCCATCACCAAGTGAAGACTCTCAGGTTTACATCAAGTTGCGCTCTCCATACAAAGTGATGTTTGACTTTCAAATTGTCTCGGAAGCAGAGTTTAAAAGACTCAGCCAGTCGAGGTTGTTTTGGTATGGCCTTGAATTAGGCTTGTTATATTTTATAGCGATGGCAGTGGCAATAATGGCATTATTCAGCGGACGCCAGTACCTCGCGCTATTATCAATATATGTGTGTTTTCTAGCGATTCAATGCAGTGTAAATAATGGCAGTATTTACTTTTACATACCTGCGAGCATAGGCCAGTTAGTGTCGTCATTTAATGGCAGCTGGCTAATTTTGGCATGTGCTCTTTGTTTGCTGTATCACCAATCATATTTTTCTATTTCACAGACCAATAAACTGCTCAACCATGTGGTATGGGGAAGTGCGGCCACTTTACTTTTTATGGCGATTCTGTCTTTTGGGATGGGGTCGGCCTTGTCTGTACAACTTCAGGCGATAGCCAGTTTAGGTACGATGGTTGTGCTGGCGGTAATGTATAGCAAAGCAAAACAAGGTTTTGGACGGGATGTCTGGTTGGTAAGTGCGGCTTGGTTACCCATGTTTATGCTAGGGATAGTGTGGGTGGGAATGCAGCTAGGTATAGTGACCAATGGACACATGCTCGGTGTCAGCAAGCTCGCGGTCGTTACCCACATCGTACTATTGACGCTTAGCGTGTTTATGCAAGATAAAAAACAAAAAGAGCGGTTTTTGTTTTACAGCTTACATGACCCAGATACTGGGCTTTCTAACCGTTTTGCACTAAACACTTACCTAGAACAACTGGCCAATAAGAATACGCATCATACTTTGCTGCTATTTAGGCCATTAATCATTCATTCGATCCGCTTGAATTTGGGTGTGGCGAACGCCAACAAACATCTAAAAGAATTGTTTGGAAAGCTTTATACCCAACTAGATACCTATGGAGCTGCAACACTTGCAGTCCCAGAAGGTACAAAAACTGAAATTTTCAGACTAGATGATGGGACTTTTGCCATCACTCTAATTGGCAAGTTATCACTGAGTCAAATTGAACAGTATGTTTGTATTTTGTCTTCGGTTTTTGAGGAAGGTATTGAATACAAAGGAACTCGACTTGTCGATGAAATAGAAATCGGGGTAGCGCACTTTCCGATTCATGCTAAAACAGCTGATGCATTGATCCAAAGAGCGATGTTGGCCTTGTCTACCAAGGCGCTTGAGAGTGACAGGTGGCAAATTTTTGATGTTGCCAACTCAGTGATCTCTGAACGTCGTATGCAGTTGTCTTCAGCATTAAAAGATGCGATTGATAATGATAGTTTTAGCTTATATTTGCAGCCTCAAGTTAATTTAAAAACGGGTAAAGTCTATGGCGCCGAAGGCTTACTGAGGTGGTTTCATCCAAAACTTGGGCAAGTTCCACCCGATGAATTTATTCCAATTGCAGAGTCGTCAGGACTTATTCACTTATTGACAGAAATGGTGTTTGAAAAAGGCCTGAAATACCAAAAACAGCTTGTTGAGCAGTACCCAGGTCATGTACTATCTCTGAATATGTCGGGAAAAGACTTATCTAAAAAAGAGCTGCTTGTTCATCTCATCACACTGGTGAATGAACTGAATTTAAACCCTTCACAAATAGTGCTAGAGATCACTGAGTCAGTGACTATCGACAACGAAGATAACTTAAAGAGTGTTTTAGATGATTATCGTAGCGTTGGGGTTAAGTTAGCGATAGATGACTTTGGAACTGGGTATTCATCATTAGCTTATTTAAGCCGAGTTGGCTTCGATGAGCTAAAAATCGACAAGCAGTTTGTTATGGATATTGAGACGTCATCTAGCAATCAGACGATTGCAAAAGCGATGTCCGATATGGCGCATAGCTTAGGTCTTAAGGTTGTTGCTGAAGGGGTGGAAAGCATAGAAAGCTATGCGAGGTTAGCGCATTATGGTTGTGACTTTGGTCAAGGCTATTTTATTGCAAAGCCGATGGCTTACGAGGATTATTTAGATTGGTTGTATAGAGTTAGTCAGAGCGATGATGTAAAGCATTACCTAGCACGCTGAAGTAGCTAAAAATGGTGTCGCATAGCAAGGATAAATGCGTTGACTCCGGAAAACCTCCTTGGCTTGCGAGTTTACTATTTTGAACACCACTGACCAAGAAATCATTGCGAATTTTAGCGTTACTAGATATACATGCTTCAAATGCCCTTGCACTGAGCTCTTGAGGGCGGCTGAAATAAAATTGTTCATATTGGTTGTCGAGCGATTTGGCATTTAGGAAATACTCGCTAGGTTTGCTGCCCGTATCGTCTAAAAAGATGAGTTTAAAAAATTTATCTAGATGTAGGTTTATAGGATGCCGATTGGTTATTGGCGTCTGTAGCCAAAGGCTTGAAGCGAATGATAGAGCATTGGTGTCCGCAAAGAGCTTTTTACAGATATAGTGATCGAATGCGTGCCACCATTCATGGGCAAGGGCTCCCGCTCCGGCATTTTTAGCTAAAGCAAGTGTTCTTGATGATGGCGCGTAGTGCGCTTGCACACCTTTTTGGCCTCCCGCACCAAACGCAAAATTCAAGGTACCATTTAGACCTATTACCCATGGTGGAATTGCTAGAATTTGTGCTAAATCAGCTAATGCATCGTAGACAAGGTTAGCACTGATGCGCTGTTCTGAAGGCGTCACCCAACTGCCGACAGTGATAGTACAAAAGCCAAAGGTGTCTTTTATTTCTTGAAAATCAGTTTGATCATCAAAGCGGTAATCTGGGCCAAGTCTTACAAAACCATCTGTTAGGCGCGGTATACGACTCATAAATCATATCTAGCTTTAACATGAGTGGGCATAAGTTTGGTTTGTTCAGTGATCATTCCGTTTAGTAAACTCAGCAACGGTCGCTGGTCAATGCCCTCATATTGGTTGAGAAATAAAGAGACAGATTCAAGTGTCGAGAGACTATGGGGTTGCTCTGCCTTGCGAATACGATATTGATTAACTGGGATCACATTAAATGTAACTGCTTGTAGGTCTAGTAACCATGCATTTAATGCCAATATCTTATGTGCTTTTTTCCAAGTTCCGTCTATTACGAATAATATATCAAGCTTGGGTAGCTGCTGTATTTGTTGTACCGTGACTGCATGCTCATTGGGATACAGTAAGGCGCAATGCTGGTTGCATGTTAACGCCTTTAGTTGTTGAAAGTCTTGTCCAACATAGAGCTGTATATTGCCTAGTTGCAGTTGTAATAGGCGCGCCGTGTTTTTTGCTAAGTTGGCTTCGTCTGGGTGCTGTAAAACAATTATTTGTGTTCGTGAATGTACGGTAGAGGATACGTACTTACACACACACGTTTTTACAGGGTAGCGACACTTTGAGCAAAAATTTCTTTTCATTGTATGTTCTAAAACAAAAACCTTAGCTAAATCTTATCATAAATATCAATTTGTTTTGCTAACATGAACTGAATTGTCTAGCATAGGTATTAACAACCGCGAGAAGGGAACTTTATGAATGTAAGTATAGATAGCAGCGCATTGGAAAATATGCAGTCGCTTCTTGGAGAGCAGTTCGAAGATACATTAGTTTTCTGTTGCAGTGAGTTTGAGAGGCTGGAAAATGATCTAAAACTTGCACTGAATTCTGATAGACAGGAGGCTATCCGTCACGCCCATAGCTTAAAGTCTAATGCTGCGCAGTTTGGGGCAACCAGTTTGAGCAGTACCGCCAGAGCTATCGAGCAAGGACTAATGAAAGGTGATGATGTTACCGTAAGCGAAAATATGGAGCAAATTTCGGAGCAAGTTTTAGGCTCTAAGTCACAGTTATTACAGTGGCTATCAATGCATCCTTAAAATTTTAAAATTCTTGTTTTATCTTTGTTTATCCCTCTAGTTTTCATAGTCAACTTTAGGCTATGCTAGGCGTTGGAAATGGGGGGATAAATGTCTAAAATATCAAAAAGTAATAAATTACATGGGGTCTGTTACGACATCCGCGGGCCGGTGCTAAGCCAAGCAAAGAAAATGGAAGAAGACGGGCTTAAGGTGCTTAAGCTAAACGTTGGTAATCCAGCCGCTTTTGGTTTTGATATGCCAGAAGATATGCACCGTGACATCATTCGTAACTTGTACTCTGCACAAGGCTATTGTGATTCAAAAGGTTTGTATTCTGCTCGCGTAGCGGTGTATCAACATTATCAGCAAATGTCATTGCCAAATATTAGCGTAGACAATATCTATATCGGTAATGGCGTCAGTGAATTAATCCAAATGACCACACAGGCATTGCTTAACAATGGCGATGAGGTACTGATCCCATCACCAGATTATCCGTTATGGACTGCTTCAGTTAAATTAGCGGGCGGTACACCTGTTCATTATCGTTGTGATGAGGAGCAAGATTGGTTCCCTGATTTAGAAGATATTAGAAAAAAAGTAACGAACAAAACCAAAGCCTTACTTTTGATCAATCCTAATAACCCCACCGGTGCGGTATATGACAAGGCATTGTTACAAGGGTTGATTGATATTGCTCGTGAACATCAGTTGCTGCTACTCAGCGATGAAATCTACGAAAAAATCCTATATGACGACGCTAAACACATCCCGATAGCCTCTTTATGTGATGATTTGCCTGTCATCACTTTTAATGGCCTGGCTAAAAACTACCGTGCCGCGGGTCTGCGTATGGGATGGATGATCTTAAGTGGTAAAGTCAGTGATATGGCTGACTTGATAACAGGTTTAGATATACTCGCTTCCATGCGTTTGTGTGCCAACGTACCTGCCCAGTTTGCGATACAGCAGGCGCTAGGCGGCGTACAGTCTATTGATGCGTTGATAGAACCTGGTGGTAGGCTTTATGAACAAAGAGACATAGCATATCAAGGGCTGAATAAAATAGATGGTGTGTCGTGCGTTAAACCTAAAGGGGCATTGTACGCATTTGCCAAAATAGACACAGCCAAGTTCAATGTTAAGAACGATGAAAAGTTAATGTTGGACCTGTTACGAGAAGAAAGAATCTTATTGGTTCATGGCCGAGCATTTCATTGGCCGGAGCCTGATCATTTTAGATTGGTATTTTTACCACATAAAGATGAGTTAGAGCCTGCAATGGTTCGTATGCAAAGATTCTTTGATGGCTATCGCCAGTCTTAAAATTCTCAACAAGTACAGCCTTTAAGGCTGTACTTGTACCTATTACAGTTGCACTTTGATTATATTGGTAACAAACTGCTCATGTAAACTTTTTAGATTCACTAAAATAGTTTGCTTGCCCAAGATATCGTGCTGGCTAATCGCATCGGCGATTGCATCGATATTTTGGTGCTGTTCCAACTGTTCAGAGGTTGTGATATGACTAATATGCCATGGCTCTTGCGCCACACCGCCATTGTACGTTGCATACGGCTTGAAAAAACCAAAATCTGTTAGGTTTTCATCAAGCCAAGCGCTAAATTCTGAAAAAGGTCCGCCACTTTGATACTCCCATGGAGCCAGTTGTAGAGACTGTTCGCTATTAAGGCAGTTTTTAGCATAGATATCTAAATCACTGCCAAAATGGTGGCGGCTAGCACCGGGCAGTGCTGAAAACAACATAATGGCTTTACACTTTTCGATTTCGCTTAGCGTTGCGAGTTTCACTTCACAGTTATTGATGTCGTACACAGGTCGCTGGCCTAAAAACTTACTATTCCAAATGGTCGCTTGACGTTGAAAGTTACGAAACGCTGAGGCTATTGTAAGGTCAAACCCTGCTTGTTTAGAAGCATTAGCCAGTGCTGTTAGATCAGCGATGATGCTTTTGTGCACTGGTTTAGCGCGCCAGTCAGTTAGGTGTATTTCACTGAGCCCACAGGCGATAAGAGACAAATCCATCGGTCACCTTTATGTTAATAACTTCTCTAAAATACGTTCGTAAATGAGCGCTAAGTTTTCTAGATCTTGAATACTTACACATTCATTGAGCTGATGAATGGTGGCGTTAATAGGCCCAAGCTCAATGACTTTACAACCTGTTTGCGCGATGAAGCGTCCATCCGAAGTCCCCCCGGAGGTTTCAGGCGTGCTCTCTATACCCGTAACTTCCTCAATAGCACTGAGCGTCACATCCAATAACTGACCTGGCTCGGTCAGAAAAGGCAAGCCATTAACAATCCAATTAAGCTCATAATCCAGTCCATGGTTTTGCAAAATCTCTGCTACTTTGTGCTGTAACTCATCGGCAGTAACTTGCGTACTAAAACGGAAGTTGAATTGCACATACACTGTGCCTGGAATGACATTACCCGCCCCCGTACCGCCTTGAATATTGGATATTTGAAAGCTGGTTGCTGGGAAATATTCATTACCGTTATCCCATACTGTTTCGCTCAACTGCGCAAGAGCTGGGGCGACTTTATGAATCGGGTTGTCTGCAAGGTGAGGGTAGGCAACATGTCCTTGCTTGCCTTTGACAGTCAAATGGCCTGTTAATGAGCCTCGTCGTCCATTCTTGACCACATCTCCTAGTTGGTGTCTTGACGAGGGTTCACCAACCAGACACATATCGATTTTTTCTCCCCGTGCTTCGAGTAAATCAATCACACGTGTGGTGCCATTGATAAAGGGGCCTTCTTCATCTGAAGTGATCAAAAATGATATTGAACCTTTATGATTTGGGTGCTTTTCAACAAAACGTTCAGTGGCAACAATCATCGCTGCTAATGAGCCTTTCATATCTGCAGCACCACGGCCATGAAGCATGCCATTATGGATTTGACCATCAAATGGAGCATAGTCCCATGCAGATTCATCACCGGTAGGGACAACATCAGTGTGGCCTGCAAAGCAAAAATGTGTGCCTGAGTTACCTTTTCTTGCCCAAGTGTTTAGGGTATCGACGAAGAAGTGTTCTTCAATGTTAAACCCTATAGCCGCCAGCCTTCGGTTAATAAGCGCTTGGCAGCCAGCGTCTTCGGGCGTAACAGAGGGACGCTGGATGAGCGCTTGTGCAAGTTTGATGACGTCACTGCAACGGTGTTGACTCATATTGAAAAAATCTCTAAGTACTGTTCTTTTTTAAAGCCGAGGTGGTAATTATCGTTATGTAGAATGATTGGACGCTTAATCATGGCTGGCGCATCAAGCAAAAGTTGCTTGGCATTTTGCTCATTTAGATTCTTTTTTTGCTCGTCACTTAGTGTACGATAAGTTGTACCGCGCTTGTTGAGGACATTTTCCCAGCCAAGATGTTTGAAGAATATGTCGATAAGCTCAGGGCTAATGCCATCTTTTCGATAGTCATGAAAGGTGAATTCAATGTGATTGTCAGAGAGTAATTTTTTGGCTTTTTTTATGGTGTCGCAATTAGGAATGCCGTACATGGTGGTCATTACTTAAGGCCTTTCTATGGTTGTTTCTTAGTGATAGTGAGTAAAGGATCTTGCCCTGCATTCACTTGTTTTAAGGGATAATAACATGGTCCGAGTTTGTCTGCATTGAGTACAATAAGCGTACCTAACATTCTTGCATGGGGGTCAGATAAATCGAAGTAAGCAAGTATTTCACCTTGCTCAACATGCTCCTTGCCGAACGCGTTGATTGGTTGACGTTCCATTGTGTTGTCTTCAGGAGGCAACTGAATGTGCACCAATAGTTTGAGCCCGTTATTGGCAACAATAATAAATTCGCTGCCTTTGCGTTTAATTCTCTCAATAGTGCCGGTTACAGGGGAGCACACCTTGTTGCTGCTCATGTCTACGCAAACCCCTCTTCCGAGCATACCTTTGGCAAATAGGGGGTCTGGATGAGACAGTAACGGGAGCACTTTACCCGTAAATGGGCTGGCTAAATGCATTAACGGGTTACTAATGGTCGTAATTGGGGCATATTCAACAGGAGTAGAAAACTGCATTATAGAACTAGGTATCCATCTTTTTTGAGTGCTTTAATGGCGTCATTGATTTGTTGCTCTTTTACTAGAATATAATCTGTATCGTAGGTAGACAACGAAAAAATAGAGATATGGGCCTTAGCAAGTACCCCCGATATATTGGCCATGATCCCAGTCAGCGAGAACCCAAGTGGGCCAAGCACCTCTAAAGCTCGCCAGTCATCTTCTGCTGCAAAGCTATCAACTTTGATACTACTGGGGCATACAATGGATAACTCATCTTCAGTTTTGGCGATGAAAAATATATTGGCATTAACTACCTGCGTAGGAATAGCCGCATCACTATCTAGGCTGTGAATGGTAAATTTATGGCTGAGCAATTGCAGCGTTTGTTTTGACATGCTCTACCTCTATCCAATAACTTTATCTAGATAGTATAGCCAAGAGTTAAGAAAGCGAACCCTATTAACTCTTGGCATCGTTACTATTATTGTTGCTGATCAGCTATTTGCTGAGCTTGAATTGCGGTAAGCGCAATGGTGTAAACTATGTCGTCAACCAGTGCTCCACGGCTTAAATCATTCACAGGCTTTCTCATTCCTTGTAACATCGGTCCAATACTAATTAGATCGGCACTTCTTTGCACCGCTTTGTATGTCGTGTTACCGGTATTGAGATCTGGAAATACAAAAACTGTTGCTTTGCCTGCAACCTTGCTGTTCGGTGCCTTTTTCTTTGCGACATTTTCCATAATTGCTGCGTCATATTGCAGTGGACCATCGATATCGAGATCTGGTCTTTTGTGTTGCGCAATTTTTGTCGCTTCACGCACCTTATCTACATCAGCACCATGACCGGAGGTACCTGTGCTGTAGCTTATCATTGCAACACGCGGCTCAATACCAAATGCAGCAGCTGACTCGGCTGACTGAATTGCAATATCTGCCAACTGCTCCGCCGTAGGGTCAGGGTTAATTGCGCAATCTCCGTATACCAGTACTTGATCTGGCAGCAACATGAAAAAAACCGAGCTTACCAAAGATGAGCCGGGCGCAGTTTTTATCAATTGCAGTGGCGGACGAATGGTATTGGCGGTAGTGTGTACAGCGCCTGAGACTAAACCATCTACTTCATCAAGTGCCAACATCATAGTGCCTAATACCACATTGTCTTGTAGCTGCTCTTGTGCAACCACTTCTGTAAGGCCTTTTCCTTTACGTAATTCAACCATAGGCGCGACATAATTATCGAGATGATTTTGTGGCTCTAAAATGGTCACATTCTCGTTTAGTTCAACACCTTGTTGTGCTGCAATACGTTCTATTTCTTCGCGTTCGCCCAATAATACCGTTTTGGCTATACCTCGCTCTCCGCAAATTGCTGCAGCCTTAATCGTTCTCGGCTCATTTCCTTCTGGCAGTACAATGGTTTTATTGGCTTTTCTTGCTAGATCTGTTAACAAGTAGCGAAACGCTGGTGGAGACAGCTTACGCGTTCTTGCAACGCCAACGGCCAGTTCATATAGCCAGTCAGAGTCGATATGATCTGCATTATGCTGTTTGACCTTATCAATACGTTGATCATCGTCACTGGGCACTTCCATGTTGAAGTTATGTAGCAGCAGCGATGTACGCCAAGTATCCGCAGTTGTGGCTAAAATTGGCAGTCCAGTTTCCATAGCTTGCTCGCACAGAGTCATGATGCGCGGCTCTGGCTTAAAGCCACCGGTGAGTAGAATGGCACCTAATTTGGTCCCATTCATAGCGGATAAACACGCTGCAACTAATACGTCTGAACGATCTCCTGGGGTAACTAGCAGCGCCCCAGGTGTAAAATGGTTGAGTATGTTTGATACTGTTCGAGCACAAAAAGTAACTCGGCGCAAACGTCTATGCTCCATGTCGCCGGCATTAATTACTTCAGCCTTGAGGTAGTTGGATAAATCGATAACGCGTGGTGCAACAAGATCGAAATCCCAAGGGATGCAGCCGAGCAGCATAAACGGATGCTTTCGAAAAATAGGAAGTGATGCAAGACGATGCATTTCGTTTTCGAGTTCGTCGGGGTTGTGTTGATCAACAAGATCAGCACGTGCGCGGCCTTGTTCATCTAACGGCGCATTGACTTTATTGAAAATACAACCCAACACACGGTTGTGGTTTACGGTGCCATAATTTCCCGCTGCAATTTCAAGGCGGTCTTCAAGTTGTTCATTGCTGTCGTTTCCAGGGGTGAGTACAAACACGATATCGGCACCCAAGGTTTGCGCTATTTCTCGGTTGACTCTTCCTGCATAGGGCTGCAAGCGTGTGGGCACCATTCCTTCGATAACTGCAACTTCATCATCTTGTATTGCGCTCTCAAAACGCTCAACAATCTCCTCAAGTAAATCATCTCCTTTTCCATCCCCTATCATTTGTTCAGCATAACTCAGCTCAAAGGGGGTAGGTGGGTTCACAGCAGATCCTTGGCGAACGATCACTGTTGACTTTTCAGGTCCATGTTCGTCTTTACGCGGTTGAGCAATGGGCTTGAAAAAGTTAACTTTTACAGCTTTTTGCTCTAATGCTCTGACTAGGCCAACTGATACGGAAGTTAAGCCTACACCCGTTGAAACGGGGATCAGCATAATACGACGTCCCATACTATTGCTCCTGTGCTATGGTTGCTGCATCAGTGGCAATAACCCATTCTTCATTGGTTGGGATAACAACTGCGCATGGACTATTTGTAGTAGTTATTATGCCCAGTTGACCAAAGCGTGCGGCGAGATTTTTTTCATCGTCGAGTGTAAGGCCTAAGAACCCGAGTTGAGAAACCACCTTGCGACGGATCTCATCGGAATTTTCGCCAATGCCACCGGTGAAGATTAGGGTATCTAGACCACCAAGTGGTACCGCGAAAGCGGCAATCTGTTTGGCAAGTCGATAGCAGAAAATATCCAAAGCCAATTGCGCTTGCTCATGACCTTGGGCTGCAGCCTCTTCTATGGTTCTACAATCGTTCGACAATTCACTAATACCAAGCAAGCCACTTTGCTTATTTAACAGCAAGTCTACCTGTGTCGGAGAGTATTTTAGTTGGTTCACTAAAAATGCGAAGATACCGGGGTCAATATCACCACTTCGGGTGCCCATCATCAGGCCTTCAAGTGGTGTTAGGCCCATACTGGTGTCGACAGAAAGACCCTTTTTGATGGCCGTCACGGAGCAGCCATTACCTAGATGAGCACTGACAATTCGTGAATTATCTTTATCTAGGCCTAAAATCTTGTGTGCTTGGGTCGATACATAATAATGACTAGTACCATGAAAACCATAACGGCGAATACCATGCTCTTTGTATAAAGAGTAGGGTAGAGCATACAAAAATGCTGTTGGTTCCATGCTCTGATGAAATGCTGTGTCAAATACGGCAACTTGTGGTAAGGCAGCAAACGCGGTTTGAGCGGCTTCAATGCCTAATAAGTTTGCGGGGTTATGTAACGGAGCTAAGGCACTGGTTTGCTTGATAGCTTCAATGACTTCAGGTGTGATACGAACAGAGTGTGTAAAATGTTCACCGCCATGTACTACGCGGTGACCGACGGCTATCAATTGTTTGTCTAAATTAAGGTGTTTGACCAGTTCTACTAACCGAGTGATAGCCACTTGATGCGCATCACCGGCACTGAGGGTGATCGTTTGTTTTTCGCCATCGTATTTGTATTTGATAAGTGGTTGCTGTTCAGCTAAACACTCAGCCAACCCTGAAAGTACTTCTGAGCCGGAGTGAATATCAATAATGGCAAACTTAAGGCTTGAACTACCACAGTTTAAAACGAGAACATGGGAAGATGACATAATGACTTTCCGTTTTGACAATAACAGTAAACGCGTATTAAGCTTAAAGCATAGTGGCCAATAAGCGACACGCTAGACAAAGGTATAATTGACTTATTAATGATAATTTTACCTGAATTTTTACTTTAAAGTTAGCACCTAGGAGTGATGATGCAAAATAGTCTTATTACACAAGTGCAGCTTGGACGCCAATATGCAAAGGAGTGGCCCATGCGCAAAGAGCTTGCGCCAATATTTGCAGAATACAGGGTGATAAAGGCAACCGAATTGTCGTTGACAGTGATGCCGATATTGGCAATTTTTACCGTGTTTTTTCAGACAAGTCAGCTGGGTGCACAGTATTTACCACAGGCGATAGCGGCGGCATTGTTTTTCCTATCATTGCCCGTGCAAGGTCTGCTTTGGTTAGGTAAGCGTTGTGATACCCCGTTGAACCCATCGCTAAATAGTTGGTACAACGAGCTGTATCACAAAATGGTTGCTAACGGGTATGACGCGCCTTCAACCTCAAGAAAGCCAAGATATAGAGAGTTGGCGAAGCTGTTGTCTGATATGTTCAACAAAATGGACAAGGCATTTACCAAAGAGCAGTTCTAAGTCAGAACTGCTAATTATCCACTTTTTTAAACTCACTGATGTAGAAAGACAGTGTAATGGCGTGTGTTTTGGCGCTGCGCAAAGCATCATAATGACTGTCTTTAAACTTCCAAGCAAATGGCGTCATTTGTATCAAGTGCTCTAACACATCAGTATCAATCTGTTGCTGCACTTCTAATAACGTGTGCTCCTGTAATGCAAAGCCGTGTGGCGTTTCTACCACCTCATGTAGCTGCACATCATCGTAGATGTATTGTTTTAATTCAAATAAATGTTTTGGCCCTGGGCTGACGATGATTAAGGTTCCGTTGTCATTGCATAGGCGCTGAAGCTCTTGTGTAAAAATGGGGGCAAAGACACTTAACAGTACATCGGCGCAGTGGTTAGAAAACGGCGTTTGCTTAATTGAGGCCACGCCAAAGTGAACGTTTTTATACCTTTTCGCTGCGTACTTAACCGCGGCCTTCGAAATATCTATACCATATACTTGTGCATCAATGGCATCTGCGATGGCATGGGTGTAAAAGCCTTCTCCACAGCCAAGATCAATCATAGTCTTAGGTGCTTGTTTTGCGATGATCTCGACGAGCTTTTGTCTTAAAAATACGTAATGATCAGTGGCAAAAAACGCTCTTCTGGCTTGTACCATTTGCAGATTGTCGCCAGGTTGCTTGGACTTTTTGTTCTGCACAGGAAGCAGGTTGACGTAGCCTTCTTTGGCGAAATCGAACTGGTGGCGCTTTGCACAGCACAAACTGTTCTGAGTTTGCTTTAGAGGCTCCAAACACAATGGGCATCGGTACAATAGTGTCATTTGTTTAAGTATTCCTGGTCGTAAAATGTTTTCACCCTATGAGGTCGGTAGGTGATAAGTAATGTGATCACCATGCCGTTTAGCATGGCTTCTGGGAACCACATAATCACAGAATAAAACATGTAGTTATCTAGTAATGTGGGCAGATCATACAGGCCAAGTAAGTAAAAGTAACCTCCGCTGATAAGAATTTTCGCGGCGCCAACAAAGCCAGCACACAGAAATGCGCATACAAAAATATAGACGAAAAAATGTCTGGGTAAAAATTGATAACACAGCAGGTAAAGCGCATAGCTTAAGTAGATGGGGATTAACGCGCTAAACAGTAAAAATTCAGCTAATTGATTAACGGGTAAATCTGTGAAATAAAGCAGCAGCAGACTTGCAAGTAAAGCGCATAATGCGGCTAAACGCCAACCCATGACTAAGGTAGCAGCGGTGATACCAAGTATATGAATGTTAAGATGCTCTAGAATGCCGGCTTGGATTTGCCAGATAAGTGCTAAGCATAATGCGCAGGCAAACACGCCAGTTTGACGTGCAGGGCGCTTAAGTAGCGTTTGATAGGTGTGCCTGTTTAAGGTGGCGGCAAAAACAGCCGCCGTGAACATGGTTAGCAGCATGTTTAAATTTCAAATGTGGCCCAAATTGGCGCGTGATCAGAAGGTTTATCAATACCACGTAGTTCATAGTCAATATCGCTTTCAACACAGTGGGCCATCAATGACTCTGTGGCTAAAATGACATCAATACGAAGCCCGCGATTGTCGTCAAAGCCACGAGAACGGTAGTCGAACCACGAGTACTGCTGGGTATCTTCAGGCTTTAGCTCTCTAAATGTATCTTTTAATCCCCAAGATAACAGTGTTTCTAACCATTGACGTTCTTCAGGTTGGAACGAGCACTTGCCGGTTTTTAACCAGCGTTTACGATTGGCTTCACCAATGCCGATATCTAGATCTGTGGGTGAGATATTGATGTCTCCCATTACTACAACCGCTTGTTCTTTATCGTAGTGAGTGTTGAGGTGAGTCATTAGATCAGCATAAAACTGGCGTTTATAAGGGAATTTCGTCTCGTGGCTAATATTATCACCCTGTGGGAAGTAACCATTCATAACTGTCACTTCTTTACCAGAGTCGCTTTCAAAAGTACCGATGATCATACGTTTTTGTGACTCTTCTGTGTCAGTGGTAAACCCTTTTTGGATATGTTTGGCTGGCATTTTAGATAGCAAAGCTACGCCATAGTGTGCCTTTTGGCCATGAAAGTACACGTGATAGCCCAGCGCTTGTACTTCATCTAGTGGAAAGGCTTCATCATGGACTTTGATTTCTTGTAAACCAATGATGTCTGGCTGGTGTTTATCAATCATGGCTTGTAGCTGGTGGATCCGAGCTCGAAGTCCATTGATATTAAAAGAGATGATTTTCATGTTATTTTCGTAACCTTATTTTCACTATGCAGTAGCTGCCTTGTCCTTTATCGCCATGGAGAGTGCAATGTTTAGTAAAGCGTCGGGCAATTGACAGCAAAGAATCAACGTTAAAATGATATCACTCATTTACAGCGAGCTAAACGGTTCAGGTCATAGAAAGTAGGTTACGTTATTGAAATGATAAAGAGCTGATAACTCATGATATCAGCAAAAGCTGATACCATGAGTGAGTACCAAGTTTAGAAAACAAAATCCACGCCCATACTGATTGCGCGTGCATCACCATGATAAGCCCATCCACTCGGCGCATGACCTTGGTCTACAAATTTATCGTACTGTATTTTGAACGCCGCAGTAGGTAAAAAGTTGTAGCGTAAGCCATAACTTAAAACATAGTGTTCTTCTAAGTCTTCGGTGGGAACATTAGTGCGTTCGTGATCCGCTTTTGAGTAGGAAATGTAAGGTTGATAATCATCCCAGTTGTAAACTAAAGACACAAGATATGTTGGGAACTCAGTGCCAACCGCATCATCGTATTCCACAAAGTTCCAGTCAAATAACAAGGTAAACTTATCTAACGAAATATTGCCGCCAAGTCCGACAAAAGTTTGCGAGAATGGCGTATAGGGGTCGATACTACCGTCTTGCTGAATGGTTTCTCTATCGCGGTCATTCTGGAAATACACAAATCGTAAGTCGAAGCTATCCCCTGAGATATTCCAGTTCATACCAGTAATATCGGTCCAATATTCATTAACTGTACGCGCACTTCCACCGTATAACTTGTCATAATAGAGCATTTCAACATTGTCGTCAGAGTATTCATTGCCGTAGAAGAAAGTTAAGGTATTGGAATAGCCGCCGAGTTCAAAGTCATACATAGCATGTACGCCATTGAACTGAGTAACTTGCCACCAATACAGATTTGATGGAGGTCTCATCCACGGATAGGCATAGCCGACTTCAGAAAACTCTGAAAAATAGTACATGGGAATATTACGACGCCCAGCCATCAGAGTAAGGTTTTCAGTTGCTTGATAAGTCACATAGTACCAATCAAACTCAGGTTCAAAATCATCAACACCTTTGGCAACCAGCTGTGCGGTCACAGAGAAATTCTCAGCGAGATCCATAACGGCTTGAACGGCAAAGATTGACTCGGCTTTGATGGTGATGTCGTTGTCGTACTGGCCAACATCATAAAAGTCAGCGGTAAGTATTTCGTCACGTGTTTGCCCTGGGTTAAGCGGGTCATCCACCGTTCCTAAAGTTTTACCCGCTATGATTGAGCCATAGCCACTGATACGCATGTCGGCGAGCGCTGATGATGATATCAGCATCGTAATGCCGGAAGTCACGGCTAATAAAGTTTTCATATGTTTACTCCTACCTAAAATGTTGCGACAACTTTGACCGAGTCGGTCGTAGCACTTGCGTCGACATAACCGATTGCATCTGGGTTTGAAGACACGGCAGATATCACATCTTTGCTGGAGTCCATTTCTTGAGGAGGGGTCCCTTTACCCGTGAATAAAATTTTTGACCAATAAGCCTTTACTTGGCTACTCGATTTACCTATCACTTTGGTATTGAACTCATCACTAGCTGGGTCACTCGCACTGGCGCTTATCAAAATTGCAGAGCGGCCATTGGTAAATGATTTGGTTTTGCCAAGAAAGATCTTTTTAATTGTTTCCTGATCAAATGTTGATGTGTTGCTTGGGTGAACGATTATGGACACTTCAGCGGATGCTTTAGACAAAGAAAATAAACTAAGCGTGGATACTGCAAGAACAACTTTCCACGTCATACTTTTGGTGGACAGTAACATAGTGTGTTCCTTATGTGATTTGCAAAGAGTTGTAAGCAAGTAATTTGCTATTACAAATTAAAAGTAGCTTTCGTTTAGGGCTTTGCAAGTATTTGTAGCTAAAAAGTAAATTTTAAAACCTTCGCATTTTTAAGATTTCATTGGGCTGATATGGCTGTTTAGCCTGTTTTTAGTTATCACAGTATGTGCCTATTTTAGGTTTTTGTATGCCAAAGTGGCATCAACACCTTCAAAAGCAGGCCTAAAAATGTGGTATTCAGCTTCGCGAGGAAAGGTTAATAGTTAGGCTGGACTTGTAAAAATATGAACAGTTGTTAGCGTGACTAGCTGAACGTTTTACATAGATGTAAATAGTCTATTAAATGAGCAAAAAAGAATACGTATATCATTTACAAGATATATATTGGCTATATAATGCGCGCAAATTCGTTCATATTGGGTATATTATGTTTAAGTCATTATCTTTAGTTGTTGCACTTTCTACCATTACTTCTGTGTCTGCTCAGGTTGAATATTCAGCTGCAAACGCATCACCAGAATCAAAAGTTTGTGTGATAGCAGCCCAACAAGGACTCAGTGCCGCACGTACGGAAGCACAGAAATACGGTATCAATATCTCTCGCTTTTCAAAAACATTAGTATGTAATGGTGAAGATGTACGCGACATCGCCAAACAAGCAGCTCTTGCCAAAGCACAGACGCAAGATACAGCTGTGGCGCTTGTAGCTAAAACAGCCTCTACAGAAACAGAGCTGTGTATTAAGGCTGCTAAAAACGGTGTTGCCAGTATTGCTATTCACGGTCACAAAGCTCGCAGCCTACGTTGTAATAACTTACCTGTTAGAGAATTTGTTAAACAGTACGGTAAAGCCGCTATCTAATCTTATTGATGCGTTGGCAAATGCTCAGGTTTTACCTGACGTTGGCAACAATATAAAAACGCTAGGTAAAATACCTGGCGTTTTTTTATTCACTGGCGAATAGTCGTTTATGAGTTCGCCGAGCATATTCATCTGTCATTCCACTTAAATAATCAGCCAACACTCTCATTTTTTCGTTGGTCGTATTCGTGTTTTGATATTGCTCCTGAGTTGTGTAAGGCAATAAGCGCATTGGATCGCTCGCCAATGCACTGAATAAGTCAATGAGTAGATTTTGCCCACTAAACTCTATTTGTTGCATTTTTGGCTCTCTTATCAATCTTTCAAAGACAAATATTTTTAGAATACTCAAAATGTCCGCAAACTCGTTATCTAAGGTGACCTTGTAGCGAAGCAGTGGTGATTCAAAATCTGGGTTTTGAATATTTAATGCGCTGTTTACAATAAATAGGTTTACCAGTTCTCCAATTGCATCTTTACGATAGGCTTCGTCTTGAGAGAACAACCGTTGCGTCAGCCGCGTCAAATTTTGCTTTAACCAAGGTGAGCTAAGCGCTATCAGCTTAGGCTCCGCATAGAGTGTCCAATCTGCTAAGGTTAACGTATCTGTCGCAATCGCATCTTCAAGGTCATGCACGGCATAGGCAATATCATCCGCGAGCTCCATAATTGCACAGTCCAAAGATTTGAATAGGGTTTTACAGCGATATTGGTCGATAACCTGATGTTGTTGCAGAAGCGCTTTGTCTGAGTCTGTAAACGGTTCTATGATCCAATTAAATACGTCGCTATCGCAATGGTATACCCCTTTCGCAGGCAGCCAGTCATTGGCTTTAATGAAGCGTTGACTGGGGTCGTGACTGGGTTTATTGAACCACAATTGATCGATAATAGCTGGGTATTTCACAAACCCTAGCAAGGTTCGGCGTGTCAGGTTCATACCATATCCTTTGCTGTATGGTTCCAACTTAGACACAATTCTGAGGGTTTGCGCATTCCCTTCAAAACCGCCGTAATCTCTCATCAGATAATTCAGTGCCGTTTCTCCACCATGGCCAAATGGAGGGTGGCCAATATCGTGCGCAAGACAAAGCGTTTCTATTAAACTGGTTGATGGAAAGTGCTCAAACTCTGGATTGGCAATTCTTAGATGTCTTAATAAACCGCTGCCAATTTGTGAAACTTCCAAAGAGTGGGTCAGGCGTGTTCGATAAAAATCATTTACGCCGATGCTCATAATTTGAGTTTTTGCTTGTAAGCGCCTAAATGCGGCGGCGTGAATAATTCTTGACCTGTCCACCTGCCACGGTGAGCGATTGTCATTTGGTCGGTGCTTATGTTGTTCTGACAATCTTTGCTGCCAAACTGTTTGCATGGTTGCTCCGTACAATGAATAGTAGACTGCTATACTTAAAGACGATGAGCGAACTGTAATTCGCGTTTAATTGTTACTTTAAGTATAATGCGGGGCCAATTTATTACGTAAAAAATAAAGAGTTGTGTGCTTGTATACCGATACTAGCAAGCTAGTTCTAAAACTTACAGTCTAACGAATGGATAAGACTGGCACACTAACACAGAGGACACACATGCAAGTCAGAGTTATTCAATTAGTTATATTTTTAGTGTCGGTTTGGGCATTGAGCTATCCGTTTTTGTATGAAACAACTTATCCACTGACCTCAGAGCAGACAATTAAACCTAAAAAGCCGAGTGTTCCAAAAGTTGTGGAAAAGCCATTACACACCGTAAAGCTGCCAGATTTTAGTAGTATTACGGATGTGAAAGAGAAAAAACAACGCTTTTTTGATTTCATAAAGCCCCATGTTATTGCTGAAAATACGAAAATTAGACAGCAACGCGCAACGTTAGAAATAGCCTTGATGATGCTGCAAATGGATGAAGCGCTAACTAAAGCACAAACAAAAAAGCTTAACAATATTTTTGCTTACTATCGGCTAGATGACGAACAGTTTACTGTAGAAAGTGTACAAGAAGCGCTCAAACATGTAGATATTATTCCAAGAGAACTAGCACTGATGCAGGCTGCTAATGAATCGGCTTGGGGAACCTCTCGATTTGCTAGAATAGGTTTAAACTTTTTTGGGCAATGGTGCTACAAAAAAGGGTGCGGCATGGTGCCAAGGGACAGAAATGATGAAGCTGCGCATGAAGTCGCCGCATTCCAGTCAGTACGTGCAGCAGTGAAATCATATTTTAGAAATATCAATACACATGATGCTTATCGTCAATTGCGTGAAAAGCGAGCTGAGCTTAGGGCTAATAAGCTGCCTATTGAAGCGACTTTATTGACTCAGGGACTCGTTGCTTATTCAGAGCGCGGTGATGCTTACGTAGAAGAACTCAATGATATGATCCGCCATAACAAGGATTATTTTGATGAAGAATAGTTGTTTTGTACTATTAACTTTACTTGCCTTTGTTGGGGGCTCTGCAAATGCAAAGGAATTTGTGGTGTCTTACGATGGATTCTATGATCGGTTAAAAGTCGTTGAGAAGGGTAACTTTGAGTTTGCTCGTGTTAATTTTTATATTGTAGATATTGCGACACTTGAACCTTGTAAAGTGAAAAAGGGTGAAATCGTTACTGAAAATTCTTCGTCACCACTGACCTACACGAATCAGGCACAATTGCTGTTACCTTACGACAAGCAACTTGATAAAGATAAAGCGGTTGTTGTTATTGAGCCGGAAAACCCAAATCATGACTGCCAATTAAAGTTCCAAATTGAAGCTGACCATTTTAGCGCAAAGAACTTAAATAAAGCGGACATCTATCAACTTCATAGCGAATTTAACGAACTGCTTTCGGACCTATCAGGATTTTTTGTCAGCAAGTTAATGGGCTTTTTACTGCCTGAACAAAAGGGGGTGAAGATCACATTCTCACGGCCTGTGACTTTTGATGATCCACAAGTTCAATGTGCTCAATCGAGCTGTACTTTTGAGGTCAATGAAGCATGGCAAGAGAACTCGCAGATGTTCAACAGTCCCAATACACCGGTTGACATTGCTCAAGTCACTCCATGGATCAGTAAATAGCAACGGCATCTATTCTTGGCTCAACGTCCGTTGAGCCAAATATTCTTTTATATCAACACTAGAATTGAACCGAACAATGGCAAGGCTAAGCTCTTTCTGCTAAACCTTACAGAGGCTGATAAATCAAAGGACGGCCCTACCATGTTCGGCGTATTACAGTATATGAGTAGACTTAAAAGGTTATTTAGATATCGCGCGCTTGGTATGTTTGTGGCGTGTGTGGTGCTACTAGGAATCGCGTTGATTTTTATACTCGATAGCCACACCAAGGTGGAGGTAAAAAGCGAGTTTTACAACAAACTTACTGAACAACTCTCATTACGGCATAACTTACTTTTAAATCAACTAGATGACAAGAAAAGACAAATTCGATTTTTGCATGCTACTCCTCCTGTCAATGGCATTATGCGAGCTGCTGGCAATAATGGTATTGACCCTCTAGATGGTACGGTTGAATCGCAATGGATAGCGAGACTTAAAATTATCTTCAAAGGGTACATCAATAACAATCCTGATATTCTGCAATTAAGGTACATAGGTGCTGCTGATGATGGCAAAGAGCTTGTCCGTGTTGAACGACGTGATGGCATCGTTTCGGTTGTTGAGCAAAATAGGTTACAGGGCAAAGGCCATACATCTTACTTTCAAGCTATTAGCAAGCTTAATCCAGGTGAGCTATATATCTCGGATCTAAACTTGAACAGGGAGTTTGGTAAGCTGGACTTTCCTTACATGCCTACAATGCGTGTTGCTATGCCTGTTTTTGATCAAACACGAGATTTTTTTGGGTTTGTCATTATTAATATAAAAGCAGAAGTTTTACTGAAAGACATACAACAGGATCTCAGCAAAGGGCTAGATTTATATCTGTTGAACGATCATGGTGACTTTAAAATCCACCCTGACGAGGCGATGACTTTTGGTACTGATCTCGGTAACTCAAATATGTGGAGTGACCTTTTTGAACCGTTAGACGCTGACAACGGGTTTTCAGTCGCTTACGACACCATTTTACAGCAAGATATATTGTATCTACAAAAAAAACTATTCTTCTCATACTCTGGCGCGCCAACGTTCTTGAAATTGGTTGTCTCTGTGCCACGGCCGCTGCTGGAAGAAATCGTCGCTAATCGACGAAGTAAAACAATTATGTTGGTGGTGTTGTTTACTTTAGTTGTCGTATTGGTTGGGGCTGTATATCAGAATAGTGTCAACAAGAAGAACGCTTTGCTAGAGGCAAAATACAAGTATGAGGCCATTGTTGAGGGGTCTTCCGATGCCATAGTCAGTATGGATTTGAATGGCATTGTGACTAGCTGGAATCATGCAGCGCAAAAAATATTTGGATTTCGTGAAGGCGAAGCAATTAACAAATCAATTTATGACCTATTTGTTCCACCTGACTGCTCGAAAATTTCGCTCAAAGGCATACAAAACTTAGACGAAAAATTGATGGAACCTTTTGATATTGTTGCTAAAGATTCAGAAACTAACAGTATTGATGTATCCATTACGCTCTCGCCAATCATGGTGTATGGTAAAAAATTAATAGGTGTCGCTGCAATCATTAGAGATATAAGAGTACAAAAAGAAACTCAGTCATTGTTGAGCGAGCTGAATGAGTCCTTAGAAGATAAGGTGAAAGTTCGCACCAAGGAATTAGAGCTGGCTCGCAAAAAAGCGGTCGAGGCAAATGAAGCGAAGAGTAACTTTGTGGCAAACATTAGCCATGAAATCAGGACGCCAATGAATGCCATACTTGGCTTGACATATTTGCTACAAAAACAGCAACTATCGCCAACTGTGCTCAATATGGTGCAGAAAATCCATCATGCGGGCGAAAACCTGCTTGGTATTATCAATGATATTTTAGACTTCTCAAAAATCGAGGCACACCGCTTAGATATAGAATGTGTACCGTTTCAACTGGCTGATGTCATGGATAACGTTGCTAACATTATGTCCTCTTCCGTGGGTGATAAGCCTATCGAAGTGATTATGTCGGCTATTCCACAAGGTGCTGAGAGTTTAAAAGGCGATCCACTAAGGCTTGGTCAAGTACTGATTAATTTAACAGGCAACGCCTTGAAGTTCACCAAGCGCGGTGAGGTAGTGGTAGGCATGGCACTGGTTAATGGCTATATACACAGTGAAAAGGTGCGGATCCGCTTTTCAGTGAGAGATACCGGTGTTGGCATTCCACAAGAGAAACAAAAAGCGATTTTTAACGCGTTTTCTCAAGTAGATGTATCGACTACCCGTACATTTGGTGGCACGGGCCTTGGCCTGACCATCAGTAAACAATTAGTCAGCCTGATGGGTGGGGATTTACAACTATTCAGCGAAGAGGGTATTGGGAGTGAATTTTACTTTGAACTCACGTTTCCACTATCTGATCCTGCCACCAACTCCATGCCACATATGTTGCATCAAAGAATTCTCATAGCGGATGATCATGATGTAGCGCTATCTTTGATCGTGGACACTGCGGTGAGTCTAGGCTGGCGGCCAGAATCGACTCCATCTGGAAAGGGCGCGTTAGACAAACTGGAAAAGCGCGGCAGGTCAGCGTTTGATGTATTGTTAATTGATTGGCGTATGCCCGGTATTGATGGCTTATCAGTGGCAGCTTCGATTCATGAACAGATGTCAGATTTTGATGTCCCGATTATATTAATGGTCAACGCTGCTGATAGAGAAAAATTATATGACAACCCAGCAAGCAAATTGATTGATGCGGTCATTACCAAACCGGTGACAAGCTCTAGCTTATACAACACCTTGCTGGAAATTAAGAATCGCCGTGGAGGGATTAAAAATAACATAGTGAGCTCACAAGCAAAACGGGTAGAGGGATTAACGATTCTTGTGGTTGATGATAATGAGATTAACCGTATGGTCGCGCAAAATATCTTAAGTAGTGAAGGTGCTCATGTGGAGCTGGCTGAAAATGGCTCTATGGCTTTTTCGATACTAGTAAAAGCTCCCAAGAAATTTGATGTGATCTTAATGGATGTCCAAATGCCTGTCATGGATGGTTATGCAGCTACGCGGGAAATCAAACAAAATAAAGAGCTCAGAGATATCCCTGTCATCGCATTGACTGCGGCGGTATTTAAAGCTGATAGGGATGCCGCAATTCAAGCTGGTATGAATGACTTTGTACCAAAACCATTTGATGTTGAGGAACTCATTGGTGCGGTTATACGCTGTACTAAAAAACAGCACCAACATAATGTTGTGGAAGCAAATGATAACCAACAAGACGAAAACCTCAATGTACCGTATTTTAGTGAAATTTTGGGGCTGGAAAAGTGGTCAGATAAAAAAAGCTACCAAAGCCAGTTAGCCGTGTTTTTAGAGCATCATGAAAATGATATTCAACGGATCTCGGATGAACTGGACAAAGACAATAAAACGGAAGCTAAGCGGTTATGCCACAAGCTTAGAGGCTCAGCAGGCGCTTTGGAATTAAAACCACTGTGGCAGCAGGCGACAAAATTAGAGAAAGCTATACAAGTAGGTAATAGGGATTATTCAGCGCAGCTGAAACAACTAGCACTTTGCATGGGTGAAACCATTGAACTAGTGAGAGCCTACTTATCTGAGAACAGACAGATAAAGTCAAAGTTGAAAGTGGTGGAGTTTACTCATGAAACAGAACATGCTTGTCAAAGAGTGCTCAAAACACTTAAAAGTGATAACCCCGATGAAGTAGAAAATACACTTAATAAGGTTGATAAGCTGCTTCCAGATGAGCTTGTGGGTAGTATTAATACCTGTTTAAGTGAGTTTGATTTTCGCCGTGCAGAGACAATTGTTAAAGCGTATATAAACTCAAGGAATAGTTAGATGCCATTCTCAAGCCCTATACTTTGTATTGATGATGAGCCGAGTAATTTAGCGTTAATACATCAGACTCTGAAAGATACTTATAAATTGGTATTTGCCCGCAATGGTGAAGAAGGGTTAGAGGCAGCACTAAAACATGGCCCATCTTTGATTCTGTCTGATGTAGAAATGCAGGGGATGAGTGGCTTTGAGTTTGCAGTTAGACTTAAGGAAATTCCAGAACTTGAGCATATTCCTATCATATTTGTCACCTCGCTGGATCGAGAGTATGATGAGCAAAAGGGCTTTGACGTGGGCGGTGTTGACTATATTTCTAAACCGATATCGTCTGTAATTTTAAGAGCGAGAGTAAAGACTCATTTGTCTTTGATAAGGGCATCAAAACTGGAAGCAAGCCAAAGAGCTGCAATTTTTATGCTTGCGGATGCTGGGCATTACAATGACAGTGATACAGGGGTACATATATGGCGCATGGCGGCGTACTCTCGGCTTATAGCGACTCATTTGGGGTGGAGTGAAAATAGTGCTGAGCTATTGGAGCTTGCAGCCCCAATGCATGACACTGGAAAGATAGGTATTCCCGATGCAATTTTGAAAAAGCCTGGAAAGTTAAATGCCAATGAGTGGGAAATAATGAAACGTCACTCACAAATTGGCTACGATATTTTAAGTCGCAGTGAGGATCCTGTTTTTAAGTTAGCTGCACAAATCGCCTTGTACCATCACGAGAAATGGGACGGATCAGGATATCCAAAAGGTCTTAAAGGGCACGATATCCCCGAGGCGGCTCGGATAGTTGCAGTTGCTGATGTGTTTGATGCCCTCACGATGAAAAGGCCGTACAAAGACCCATGGCCGCTGGATAAAGTCAGTTCAACCCTGCAAGAAATGGCTTTGAATCATTTAGATAGAGAAATCGTCGAACTGTTTCTTAGTCTGATACCTGAAGTTTTGGAAATAAAAGACAAGTGGGACTTGGAAGAGCTCCGCCTCAGTGGCGGTGGTGATAAAGAAGTTTGCTAATCTTTAAACACCCGTGGTAAACACTGAAAAAAGTGTTTACCACGGGCCCATGACGTACATTATACACGCGCGATAACATCTCACCTTTTTTAAAAGCATAGCAATTTATGAGTGATCAAAGAGATTAAGCTAGTTCAAAACGTAAAAAATCCGTATAATTACCGCCCTTGAATTTCCATTGCAAATTTAGTCAGTACCACTGGCTATGTGGGTTAGGTAGATGAGTCAAACAGATACGCGAAAAGAAGTTTTTGAATTTAACAAACTACAAAAACGACTGAGAAGAAACGTTGGTAACGCCATTACAGATTACGGCATGATTGAAGAAGGTGACGTAGTTATGGCTTGTATCAGTGGTGGTAAAGATTCCTTCGCTATGCTGGACATTCTATTACAATTGCAAAAGGTCGCCCCGATTTCTTTTGAGGTTGTTGCGGTGAACTTGGATCAAAAACAACCTGGATTTCCTGAGCATATTCTTCCAGAGTACTTTGAATCACTGAACATTCCATATTACATTGTTGATAAGGATACTTACTCAGTGGTAAAACAGAAGGTTCCTGAAGGTAAGACCACCTGTGGTTTGTGCTCGCGCTTGCGCCGTGGCACCTTGTATTCATTTGCGGAAAAAATCGGTGCGACGAAAATCGCGTTGGGTCACCATATGGACGATATGGTTGAAACATTATTCTTGAACATGTTTCATGGTGCGCGCCTCAAAGGCATGCCACCCAAACTACGCTCAGATGATGGACGTAATGTGGTTATTCGCCCACTTACTTATTGTCGTGAAGATGATTTGATCCGCTATGCACAGCACAAAGACTTTCCAATTATTCCATGCAATTTATGTGGTTCACAAGAAAACTTACAACGCCAAAATATCAAAGCGATGCTAGTTGAATGGGATAAGAAAACTCCGGGACGTGTGGAAAATATCTTTAAATCAATGCAGAACGTGAGCCCAAGCCAGCTTGCTGACAAAGCATTGTTTGATTTTGAAAACCTGCCTTTAGACAGAAGTGAAGAGCGTCAGGAATATGAGTTCTCTGAAGCCGTTGTGTCTTCCACCAACATTGATGAGTCGCTGTTCATTGACGTTACAAATATCTAGTAAACCTCCGCAGAGGTTAGTTCGTTTTAGATGAAAAAAGCCCTTCGTTTGAGGGGCTTTTTTAACTAGTCTTCCAGTGGGCTTTTATAACCATCAGGTTTCAGTGCCAGTACGTCGCAGTCTAGACTATCGATAACATGCTCTGCGGTATTACCGATGAGCGCTGCACTAAGCCCAGTTCGCCCAACAGTACCTATTACTACCAGTTCCGACTTTTTCTCTTTTGCGACCATAGGGATGACATCCTCCGGTAAGCCTTCTTTAACGATGCAATCGCTCTGTGCGATGGAGAAGGATGCGCCTAGCGCGAAGGTTTCCTCTTCATGGTGTTTTTTAACTGCTTCATTATATTGCGTTGGGTTGAACTCGGGTATTTCGATGGCAATGTTCACCGGCGTAGCAGGGTAGGTATTCACCAGACTGAGCTTTGCATTGGCAAGCTGGCAAATAAACTGTGCATCACTGATGATACGGCGGTTAAGCTCTAAATGTTGTTCATTGTCACTGACCGCGTTAACCGCTGCAAGGATATGACCGTGAGCTGGCCAGTCTTGATCTTTAACCAATAAAACCGGTGCTGGGCACTTGCGGATGAGGTGCCAATCGGTGGGGGTAAAGATAACCGATTTTAAGGTGTCATGTTGATGTGTGCCCTTGACGACAAGATCATAATCATCTTTGATAACGGTCTTAATAATCGCTTCATAGGGTCGATTATGCCAAAGCACTTGGCTATGTATGTTGATCCCCTGAACATTTTTTAAGATCTCGTCTATCCATCCTTCTCTGTCTTTTATAACAGCGTCACGCATAGCTTCACGTTCGTCCTTAGAAAGCATGGTGGTCATTTCATAAGAGAAATCATAAATTGATAAGAATGCGGTTACTTCAGCACCAGTCTTCTTGGCCAGCGTAATCGCGCGCTGTAGGCTGTCTTGTTGCGCTTTGGTTGGGTCAATAACGGCTAAAATGCGTTTAATTTTGTCCATCGCGAATTCCTTAACGTGCTTTGTTAGCTAAATCAGTTAACTCTAAGTGTAACTGATTTAGCGTAAGGTTAAAGAATTTACCAGTAATTCGTTGCGTTAGATCAAATTGAGATGGCAGCGGTGCGTGCCAGTGCAGGAATGTCTAAAATGGTAATAAACTTACCTTCTACTTTAATTATCTCTGATTTCTGGAAACGACTCAGCAGGCGACTGATAGTCTCTACCGTTAACCCTAAATAGTTGCCTATCTCACCGCGCGTCATGGTAAAACGAAACTCTTTACGTGAGAAACCGCGCTCGCCGAAGCGATTTGATAGGTTAAAGATGAATGTCGCAAGACGCTCTTCTGCGGTCTTTTTATTCAATAGCAACAACATTTCTTGGTCGTAGTTAATCTCATTGCTCATTAAACGCATGATTTGTTGACGTAATTTTGGAAGCTTACCCGCTAGCTCGTCTAACGTGTCAAATGGGATTTCACATACCATGGAGGTTTCAAGCGCTTGTGCAAAGCTTTGATGCTGCATTTTGTTGATGGCATCAAAGCCAACCAAGTCGCCAGCTAAATGAAAGCCAGTGATTTGCTCATCGCCCTGCTCAGACAAAGTGTATGACTTAAATGACCCTGAACGAACCGCAAAAATAGAATTTAGTGGAGAACCAGACTCAAACAAGTAGTCGCCTTTGTGTAGCGGCTTTTTACGCTCAATGATTTCATCAAGCTTGTCCATTTCGCTCCCGTTTAGGGTGAACGGCAAACACAACTGGCTGATACTACAGTTATTGCAGCTTATCGTGCATTGGCTTTTGGCACGATTTTGATTGTTTAAATCCATAATAAATCCATTCTCTAAGACTTCTTACCTAGGTTAATGTACTAATCTATCGGTTGCAATGATTAGTAGATAAATACCGTACCAAATGAAAACACTGCCCAGCCCAATTCTTACCAATGTATGGTTTAAAAAGCGACTCAGCTGTTGAGCTGATTGGCCTACAGCGAGCATCGCAGGCAATGTGCCCAGTGCAAAGCTCAACATGATGAGTGCACCATAACTTGCTGAGTCGGCCTGAAGTGTCCATGTAAGGGCTGAATACACAAGACCACAAGGTAACCAACCCCACAACATGCCATATGCAAGCACTCGAGCGTAGCTTGTTACGGGCAATAGATATTTATTCAGCTTGACTAAATGTTGCCATATTACGGTCTTTGCGCCAGCCTCTAGCCATTTCAGGGTACTGGCAAGACGCATAACATAAATGCCGACGAGTAACATAAAAATACCGCTTAACACTTTTAAGCTCAGTGCGAATGTGGTGTTTTGTTTTGCAAAGGTACTGCCTAATGCAGCAACCAAAGTACCGGCTAGCATGTAACTTAAAATGCGACCGGTATTATACAGTAGGCTTACCCGCCAGCTATTAAGTGTAGAGGAAGCTAATTGCAAGCTTGAGGCAATGCCACCACACATCACAAGACAGTGACCACTGCCAACCAAACCCATGATGAATGCGCTAAGTAGGCTAATCTCGTTCATTGGCGTTTTTATGTTGTTCTTTGTCGTCTTCGAATAAGATGCTGTGGCCTTGCTTTTCTAAATCGGAGAATTGCTCGCTTTTTACTGCCCAAAAGAAGATCCCAATGGCAATAATCACGAATAAAATAGCAATTGGGATTAACACATAAATGATACTCATATCTTTAACAACCTAAGTGAATTACCTATCACTATTATAGAACTTGCTGACATACCTATGACAGCAACCCATGGCGGCACCATACCAAGTGCTGCCAGTGGCAGGATAGAGGCGTTATACAGCAACGAAATAGTTAAATTTTGTTTAACTATTCGGCGTGTTTGTTTGGCAACTTGTTGTAATTGAATGATGGCATTTAAATTGCTCTTTAATAACACCACATCAGCCACATTTTTTGAAATATCAGCGCCAGTTTCCATGGCAACAGACAGGTGAGCGCTGTTAAATACAGGGCTGTCGTTGACGCCATCGCCAATCATCGCGACAATTTCGCCCTGACTTGACCATGACTCAACCATGTCTAGTTTATCTTGCGGCGAACAATTAGTGTGTTGCGAATCAAGGCCGAGCTGCTGCGCAAGTTGCTCGCCTGCGCTACTGCTATCTCCAGTCAGCATATGACAGGACAGGCCATTAGTTTGCAACGTTTTAATAATTGAGTGGGCGTTGTCACGTACTTTGTCATTTAGGTGAAACTCAGCGACAGCTTTTTGATTGATAAACAGCGTGGCTTGTGACTGCCCTTTCGGGGCACCAAACCAATCCCTTTTACCGATAGCGAGTTCATCATTTTCTAACTTAGCACTGATCCCAATACCTGGGTGAACAACTACCTCTTGTAAATCGTGATGAACGCTGAGGTGCTGTGAAAATGCTTCAGCAATGGGGTGTTCAGAATAGCGCTCTAAACTTGCTGCCAGTGCTAACACTGCTTGCTCTGTATGTTGATTATCAACAATATCAACCTTCTGAATAGAGAAACGACCTTCCGTCAAAGTACCCGTTTTATCAAATGCGACACGAGTAAGTTTGGTTAAAGTCTCCAGTACATGGCCTTCTTTTATCAGTACACCTTGCTTGGTTAAGTTTGCAACGGCGCAGGTAAGCGCGGTGGGAATTGCCAAGCTGAGGGCGCAAGGGCAGGTTGCCACTAAGACCGAAATGGTAACCCAAAACGCTTGCTCTGGTGAAATGGAGTACCAACCAATCGCGGTTAAAGAGGCAAATATAAGTAGGCAAGCAACAAACCACTGCGCAACTTTATCGGTGATCTCTACCAGTTTTGGGCGCTTACTTAATGCTGAATGTTGTAAACGAATAATTTGGTTGAGTAGGGTGTTTTGCCCGACTTTATTGATCTCAATGCTTATTACACCATCGTGGTTAACCGTTCCAGCAAATACTTGGTGGCCCTGATATTTGCTGACAGGTAAATGCTCTCCCGTCATCATTGATTCATCAACACTGGTTTGGCCATTCAGAATCAAGCCATCAGCGGGGATGGTTTCGCCCGGTTTGACTAAAATTTTGTCCTGTAACTTTAAGTTTTTTGCTGCAATGATCTGCTCGTCTTCGTCTTCGTCTTCGTCTTCGTCTTCGCCTTCGACAATCTTACGAGCTGTTAATGGTAATAGCTTCTGTAAGTTGGCGGTAAATTCACTGGCCTTTAATCGCGCTCTGAATTCAAGATACTTCCCTAACAACAGTAAGAACGTGAACATACAGATGGACTCAAAGTATACTTCACCCACTTCCATTACAGTGGCGTAGCAACTTGCGCCATAGGCACCAAAAATGGCCAGCGAAACGGGCAAATCCATATTGAGCTGTTTGGCTCTTAACCCTTTGATAGCATTTGTCAAAAAAGGCAACGCAGAATAAAGAATGACAGGAGAGGCCAGTACCAGGCTTATCCAACGAAAGTATTGTTCAAAGTCTTCTTCCATGCCTGAAAACATGCCAAAGTACATGGCAAAAGCAAACATCATAACCTGCATTGTCATGATACCTGCTACGCCTAAACGGCGGATATAAGCTTTGGCAACCGCTTGTTTTTGAGTGGCTTCATCGTCGGCCTGAAATGGATAAGCTTTATAGCCTATCAGCATTAAAGACTGGATGATGTCGCTTAACAGTACCTGCTCTGCGTTCCACAAAATCATAGCTCGGTGGGTTGAGGTGTTAACATCAACTCGAGCTACGCCTTTGATTGCTAATAACTGTTTTTCTATCAACCAGGCGCAAGCGGCACAACTGATGCCTTCGACACTAAGCAGTACCTCATTCAATTCCCCAGATGAGGTGACAAAATCCTGTTGAACATCATGATTATCATAACTTTTTATAAGATTTAGTTGCTCAGGAACCAGCTCATCAATTTTGCCAGCGGTTTTGGTTCTAAATTTATAGTAATCGCTCATCCCTTGACTGAGGATCGTTTGAGCGACACTTTGGCAACCAATACAGCACACTGGCTGAGCTTGATTTTGATAAACCACTTCACCTTTAAATCCTTGAGGAATAGGTTCAAGACAATGGAAACAAGCTTTTGCCATGTTAGTTACTTATATTCTGGAGATATTTTCAAGATTTCCTGAGTAGGAAGCTGGATATTCTCTTTTAACTTCCAGCTGCCATCCATAGGTTCGAGAAAGACTGTATAGGCACCTTGCTGGATCTGCTCAAGAATAGCTGTAAACTCACCATTAGCATTAGGCAGCAGATTTATATTGAAGTCATGCGCTTTGATGGTGCGATGATAGAATGAGGCTTTCAGTGCCTGAACTTTGCTGTGATCGCCTTTGGTAAATACAAATTTGATGTAGTCGTTGTCTACCTGTAACTCTCCATGCAAGTATAGCGCCTTGGCTTTGTTGAATTTGGTCAGCTCCAAATTGATGGCTTTACCTTTTTTGTAGTAGTCATCTACCACCATATCAGGACCATTACCTACAGCAACGACGACTAAAACTACACAAGCAACGATGGTTGCCAGAGGGAAAAACATTAAAAACCAAGGCCAAAAATTCTTATACCAGGGAGTAGGATTCATAACGACTCTAATGCTTGAAAAGTGTGGCGATATTTTATCTTATTTGGCGTTAAATACCTAAAAAAAAGCCTCCAAATGGAGGCTTTTTTGATCTTAATTAAACGATTAGACTGTTATTATTTATTTTGCGATAAGCTATAAACATACGCAGTCAATAGGTGTACTTTGTCTTCACCTAAAATATCTTTCCAAGCAGGCATTACACCAGCACGACCATTGTTAAGCGTTTCTTCAACAGCACGTTGAGAACCACCGTACAACCAGATATTGTCGGTAAGGTTAGGCGCACCGAACGGTAAGTTATGCGCCACAGAGCCTTTACCATCCATACCGTGACATGCAGCACACATAGCAAACTTAGCTTTACCCGCATCAGCTTCTTTTTGGTTTACCTTACGACCAGAGAGACTTAGAACGTAAGCCGTCATTTCTTTAACGCCTTGTTCACCTAGCGCATCTTTCCAAGGTGGCATAGCAGCAATACGACCATGAAGTAATGTCTCTTTAATCTTGTCAGGTGTACCGCCGTATAACCAGTCGTTGTCAGTCAAGTTAGGGAAACCTGTTCCACCACGCGCATCTGAACCGTGACATTGCGCACAGTTTTGTGCGTATAAGCGTTGGCCAATCTCTAATGCCATTTGGCCTTGAGTTTGTTCATGCTTTTCACCATTTTCAATTGCTTTTTGTTGTGCCTTGTCGCCAGCAACCTTAGATGCAAGCAGTTCTTCAACTGGCACCTTAGCAAGCTCGTTAAAAATAGGGCCAAAGCGCGCTTCAGCAGCAATGATTTCTTGGTCCAATTGAACCTTTTCACCGTTTGCTAACGCTTCTTCAGTCGCTTTTTTAGATTCAGCAAGAGAAGTCACACCTTGGTTTGAACTGGTCCATTTAGCCAAGCCTTGCCAGTTACCAAGACCAGGATAGGCCGCAAGGTAATACACAGCCCAAACGAACGTTGCGAAGAACATGTACGTCCACCACTTAGGTAGTGGGTTGTTGATTTCTTCAATTCCATCAAACTCGTGACCACAGCTTTCGCCTTCTTTAACACCTACATAATTTTTTAGGTTCCAAAGCAATAAGCCTAAGATCAGAGCAAGACACGCAAGGGTCAGTACAATGACCCAAATACTCCAAAAGCTAGTCATTTTTCAGACTCCTTTTCCTCGTTAGAGATTGTTTTTTTATGCTTCTTTTCATCTTCAAAGATGGCATTAGCTGCGTCGTCGAAACGATTTTTAGTGCGTTTGCTATATGCCCAAGCAACAATCACAATAAATAGTACCAAAATTACCAGAGTCAAAATGCCTCTGTATGTGCCGTAATCCATAATAATTACTTCAAGTGTGTGCCAAGTTGCTGAAGGTAAGCGATAAGGGCTTGCATTTCTGTCTTGCCTTTAACTGCTGCTTCTGCGCCTTGAATATCTTCTTCGGTGTATGGCACACCAAAGCCTTTGAATACTTCAAGTTTCTTGGCGGTTAACTTACCGTCTAGTACATTTTCATCTAACCAAGGATAAGCTGGCATGTTTGACTCAGGCACCACTGAACGTGGGTCCATTAAGTGTGCATAATGCCAGTCATCAGAGTAACGTTGACCTACACGAGCTAAGTCAGGACCAGTACGCTTAGAACCCCACTGGAATGGGTGATCCCATACTGACTCACCTGCTACAGAGTAGTGACCGTAACGCTCAACTTCATCACGGAAAGGACGGATCATTTGTGAGTGACAGTTATAACAACCTTCACGAACAAAAATGTCACGACCTTCCATCTCAAGCGCTGTAAGAGGGCGTAAGCCATCAACAGGTTGCGTGGTGTCTTTTTGGAACATTAGTGGTGTGATTTCTACCAGTGCACCAAAGCTAATCGCGAACACGGTCAAAATAGCCATCAAGCCGACGTTCTTTTCTACGATTTCGTGTTTGTTGGCTGAATTATTATTGCTCATAATCTACACCTCTTAAGCCATTTGCGCGTTTGCATCAGTGGCAAGTGAACCACTTTTTGCAGTTACAGTGCGGAACACGTTGTACGCCATTACTAGCATACCAACAACGATGAACACACCGCCTAAGAAGCGCATGATATAGAAAGGCTTAGACGCTTCAAGAGACTGAACGAAGCTGTACATTAATGTTCCGTCTGCGTTCACAGCGCGCCACATTAGACCTTGCATTACGCCAGAGATCCACATAGCAACAATGTATAGAACAACACCAACTGTGTGTAACCAGAAGTGGGTGTTAACCAGCTTCACGCTGTACATGTTACCGTGACCGAATAGTGCAGGGATCAGGTGGTAAATTGCACCGATTGAAATCATTGCAACCCAACCTAGGGCACCTGAGTGTACGTGACCAACTGTCCAGTCAGTGTAGTGAGAAAGTGCGTTTACTGACTTGATTGCCATCATTGGGCCTTCGAAGGTAGACATACCGTAGAAAGATAATGAAACAACTAAGAATCGTAATACAGGGTCAGTACGTAGTTTGTGCCATGCACCAGATAGCGTCATGATACCGTTGATCATACCACCCCAAGATGGCACGAATAGGATCACTGACATCACCATACCTAATGACTGAGTCCAATCAGGTAGAGCTGTGTAGTGAAGGTGGTGAGGACCTGCCCAAATATAAAGAGAAACAAGTGCCCAGAAGTGAACAACCGATAAACGGTATGAATAAACTGGACGACCTGCTTGTTTAGGCACGAAGTAGTACATCATACCTAAGAAACCAGCAGTTAAAAGGAAGCCTACTGCATTATGGCCATACCACCATTGAACCATCGCATCTACAGCACCTGCATAGATAGAGTATGATTTAGTGAGTGATACTGGCACAGCCATGCTGTTTACGATATGAAGAATCGCAACCGTGATAATGAAACCAGCATAGAACCAGTTTGCTACATAGATGTGAGATACTTTGCGTTTGATTAGCGTGCCAAAGAACACCACAGCATAAGAAACCCATACTACCGCAATAGCGATATCGATAGGCCACTCTAGCTCAGCATACTCCTTAGAAGAAGTAATACCTAGTGGTAGTGTGATGGCTGCTGAAACAATAATAGCTTGCCATCCCCAGAAGGTGAAAGCTGCTAATTTGTCTGAGAAAAGGCGCGTTTGACATGTACGCTGAACAACATAATAAGATGTTGCGAATAGTGCACTAGTACCAAATGCAAAGATTACTGCGTTCGTGTGTAACGGACGAAGTCGAGAGTAAGTTAACCATGGCGTGTCAAAGTTCAAAGCTGGCCAAGCGAGTTGGGCAGCAATAAGAACACCAACACCCATGCCAACGATGCCCCAAATCACTGTCATGATAGCGAATTGGCGTACAACTTTATAATTGTACTCAGTTTGTGATGCTACTGTTTGGCTCATTTTCTGGATTCCGCTGCAATTAATGCGATTAGAAATGAATTACCTGCATAAACAGGCCCTGCTTATTATTTCAACAAGCTCGTTTAAAAATAAATCTGATTTAGCAAATCTATTTCAAACCAACTTGAGAAACCCTTATTTTTTGCAAGGAAATGATAATTTTTTTGCAAAAGAAAAGATACCTCAAACACCTAAAATTATGACATCAATCAAATTTTGGGTAATAAATTGTTCAACTATTCACCAATGTGGATTATCTACAAATTCTGCATTACCATGGCGCAGTTCTGCAAAGGCACATTAGGATAAATAATGACCAAAGTTTGGTTTTTTTACGCACTTGTTGCTGCGAGTGTGTTGAGCGCATGCTCAGACCCTTCGACCATTATACATGAAAGTTCAGAAAAAAGTGAAAGTTCCTTATATTTCGCTAATTGTTTAGCCGATAAACCTTGTATAAACCCTGTAGGAACAAGAGTTTGGTATAGCGAATCGGTCATTGTAGGTGAACAACCTTTTGAAATTATGTTGGAAGTAGAACCACACATGCAAGTGAGTTCCGCGGTATTATCAGGTGAGAATATGAATATGGGCCACATTCCTGTATTTTTTACACCCATATCCGCAACACGCTATAAAGCTGAAGCAATGGTCGGCTTGTGCAGCAATGAACTAATGAAGTGGCGTTTAACTATCGAGCTGACAAGCAGCACTGGTGTGACCACGTCAAGCAAGTTTCCACTATACGTGACCAGATAACCTCAGAGATACAAAATGAATAAAGCCCATGTTATAGAGCACATCCGGTTTGCTTTAGAGGCAAAACTCAGCGAAGCCACAAACGCAGCAGATAGTGCCCGCTTAGACGCCACACATGAACAAAGCGCCGCAGAAACTCAGTATGATTCGCTGAGTATCGAGTCTGGTTATCTTGCTCAAGGCCAAAGTGAGCGAGTGAATGATGCACATAAATCTATTGCTCAGTTTGAACAAAGCTATGATTTACAAAGCGCCAATCAAGTTACTGTGGGGAGTTTGATCAAAGCCATTGACTTAGATGATAAAACCCACTGGTTTTACTTCGGCCCAAGTGAAGGTGGTTTAAAAGTCACCGTAAAACAACAGGCCGTATTGGTAATAACTCAATCAGCACCAATCGGGTGGGCGTTGTTTAACAAAATGATTGGCGATGAATGTGAATACCAAGTTGCAAGCCAAACATATAGCTTCGAGATTTTGGATATTTTATAGCGTTTCCATTGCATGCTACTCTAGAATTGATAGATGTGGAGGAGTACTGACAAGGAGAGTGAGATGACACAACAACCTAAGCGCTATCAATTTACTGCACAGTTACTACGTCCAAAATATATGGGAGATGGAGAAGCCTGGGCATTTATCATTTTGCCTCCTGATGCAAGTGCCTGTTTGCCCCGAAGAGGGCGTACCACGGTGGTGGGACATATCAATGAGCTGCCATTTCAACAGTTACTCGAACCAGACGGACAAAAAAGCCACTGGCTAAGGTTAGATGAAACGGTTCTGAAAAAGGCCAATACACGGTTTGGAGAACTTGCGCATTTTGAGATACAAGCCATAGACAAAGAGCCTGAACCTGACATACCGCATGACTTGCTCACAGCCTTAGAGCAAGACCCTCTGACACTTAGAACGTGGCAAGCAACCACCACAATTGCACGCGTTGATTGGATCCATTGGATCACGACCGCTAAGCAAGCGAAAACACGACTGAAGCGCATTAATGATGCTTGCAGCATGTTAAGTGAGGGTAAAAAGCGGGTGTGCTGCTTTGACACGTCAGGGTTTTACAGTAAGGCTCTCAGTGCGCCGCAATCTGATAACTAGCAAGTGTGGCAATATTCGAGTGCTTTTACATATCAAATAGTGTGGATTGTATTTATTTAGTAATTAAGTGATGCGGTTTTAAACCTTTGTGACACATTTTGCGACAAAGAGACTTTTTAAGGAGAAGTTTTATGTCGAAAAAGCTAATAATATTCATCGCCCTCATAATATGGATAGTCCCACAAACAGTAACAGCTCAGCAAATCCTACTCACTAATGGCACCTTACTTGACCCAAGCAATCAAAGCGCTCGCAAACAACATTTGTTGTTAGACGAGAATCAAATAATAGGCCGGTTTGATGAAATGCCTGAAAACTTTACAGGCACAAAGATAGATATCAGCGGCAAGTTTGTGCTACCAGGTTTTGTAGATATGCACACTCATGCATTTGGCAATCGAGCGCCCAACACAGTGACAGAAACAATGGGGCCGAGTACCACGGCACAAGTTGTACTTCAAGCAGGAGTGACTGGGCTCGTTGATTTGTTTGGCAATGAACAAAAACTCTTTGAACATCGTCGCTTGCAACAACAAGGGCTTATTGGTGGTGCCGATATTTATGCCAGCTTATCATGCTTAACTGCGCCGGGGGGCCATTGTTCACAATTTGGAAAAACACGTACCATTGCAAATGAACAAGAAGCAATTGAGCACATAACAGCATTAGCCAAAAAGCAGGCGGATGTGATTAAGCTGGTTAGCACCTTGGGCGGAAAGTTACCATCGCTCTCACCTCAATTGCTAAAGTTTGCAGTTAGCCAAGCCCACGCGCATGGCCTTAAAGTCATCGTTCACATTCATACCCTCGCTGATATTGAAAGCGCCATTGCTGCCAACGCTGATGCCATAACTCACTTACCTGATGATGGCACTATCTCTGAACGTCTAGCACAAAAATTATCAGAGCATGGTGTGGTTGTGATCCCAACGCTTGCCTGTGATACCGATGAATACGAGTTTTTATTTTCAAATACACTTGATGCAAAGTTGGCAGCAAAGGTGACGGCGCCCAGAATCATTGCGGGCTATCGACAGAAGGCCTCTCAAATGACAAATGAACAGAAGCGAAATGCCAAACAAAGAACACTCAAGTACTACCAATCTATTAAACATCTAATTGCTGCAAATGTGCCATTACTCTCAGGTACGGATGCCGGAAACTATGGGACTTTACAAGGCTTTACCCTACACCGTGAGCTTGCTAAGTTCGTCGCTGCCGGTTATAACCCATGGCAGGCTCTTGCTAGCGCAACGAGTGACTCTCGCCTGTTTCTGGGTAAGCCAACTGACCTAGACGCTGGTGCACAACCAAGCGTTGTTATTCTAAATAATTCACCTATCGAAGATATAAATAATACGCAAACTATATTTGCAGTAATTCATAGAGGAGTATACAGAAAAATAAAACTGTGAATTATCGCAGGGTTTCATATTTAGTTTACTTGTTATTATCCCTTTGAGCGAAAAGAAAAAGGAAATTGCAATGAACTTAAAACTAAAGAAGAAACCAGTTAAATCGTTGTCTAATGATGGTAAAACCTACCTAGCAATGTAACTCAGAAGGTTGCGGGCGGTATATCATTTTCTCGATGGCCAACCGATTATAGAATGTGTGGTGAGCCGGGTTGACTTTTGTTAAAAGTGAAGTCTTTTAAATTTTTAAAATGGCGGCTTGTGTTTTAAAAAATCTAAACTTATGTTAAATAGTTGCTTTTTATTTGCCTTTTATAAGGTGTTTTGGGTGGGCTGGGCGTTGTCAAATAAATAAAATTATAACCTCAGCCAGTTGGCATTTAAAGAATGATTATAAAAAGGAAGTGAAATGAACTTAAAACTAAAAAAGAAACCAATGAAGTCTCTATCCAATAACGATAATCAGCTACCCATTGGTGCAATAAAACAGGTTGCAGGCGGTAGCTTGTCGTGGCCAAGTGGAGCAAGAATCTGTCGAGGGGATCCGGACTAATTATGAGTTTACTTTTATTGATAGAGAAGCACTTAGGTAGTTCCTTCTGTTATGGGCAGCAATGATCCTGCTATGACATAGCATGACATTTTATGGCTAGAAGAATAGTTTTTTCCGAACAACTTTACGATATTCACTGGGTGTTTGATTAAGGCGTGCTTTAAATATGCGAGTTAACAAGCCTTGCGAATTGAACCCAACAGATAGTGCGATGTCTTGAATAGACAAGTTACTGTTGGCGAGTAACTCTTTAGCGCCTTCAAGGCGTAAGGATTGTAGATAGTCGGCTGCTGTCTGACCCGTCGCGGCTTTAAATCGTCGATTGAACGTACGTTGGCTCAAATCGAACTGTTTGGCGACTTGTGTCAGTGATAACTCGTTGCTGTAATTGTGCTTTAGCCAGAACTGAATAGCAGCTATTTGTTCATCAGGGTGCTTATCAACAGCGCCTTCCATATAGCGCTGATCTTCGTATGGCTTGCGAATTTCATGAGAAAAGTTTTGCTGTACGTGATTGGCGGCGGCTTTGCCGTAAAGTAAGGAAATTAAATGGACGATGACGTCCGCTAAGGCATTTAGGCTGGCAACGGTATAAATTCTCTCCGACTGTGTGATGAAAAAATCGGGTTTCAAATTGACTTTGGGGTAATTTCGCAGGAATTGCTTGGCATAATGCCAGTGAGTAGTGGCTGGGTGACCATCTAGTAATCCAGACTCCGCTAAAAAGCACACTCCAGTTCCTACGCCAATGAGTGTTGCACCGTTAAGCCAACTCAACTTTAGTTCTTGAGCTAGTTTGGAATTGTGGCGAATGACCGGCCTTGGATTTCGCCAGATACTTGGCACAATGACATAGTCTTGTTGGGTTACTTGGGTCAAGTCGCCATTTGGAATGATTTGCATACCAAGTTCATTTTTGTGTGGCGTATTGTGCTCACTTAGCCAGGACAGCTTCAATGGACGAAAAGCTTCACCCAAATGCCTTTTGGCATAGGCTTCTCCGGCACGTAGCATTTCAGCTGGCATTGTCACACTGGTTAAAAGCATGTGCTCATAGAGAGTAAAAGCGATACAAATAGGAAGTTTCATCTGGTCATACCATTATGTTTTGGCGAAAAAGTCATGATATTTGGCCATTATTGTATTATTTAATCTTAAACTTACCACTAAAATCAGTGGTATTGTTAGTTTTATAGAACGAACCATATGACAGCATTACCGATAATCGTTGGCATGGGGGGCATTAACGCCGCTGGGCGTACCTCATTTCATCAAGGGTTTCGTCGCATTGTATTAGACAAGTTGACTGAAAAGGCGCGACAGGAAACATTTTTAGGTTTAGCCACACTGATGAATCTTGTGTCCTATCAAGATGGCAGTTTGGTGCTACAAAAAGATGGCACTGTGATAACAGCGGAGAAAATCGAAGCATTACTTGGTGAGCAAATTAAAGCAGGTACTTTAATTCGTAAAATTGAAAGTAACCACTTTGATGTAGACGCAACTCATTGGCAGCAAAAACTCACAATAAAAGGCCATGATGAAGAAGGTTTAAAGTTTACCTGCCGCAAAAGAGATTTGCCATCTCCGGTGCCTTCAACTTGGCGTGTAGAGGATATAGACAATAAAACGGTTGCAGTGCAGGTTCCTGATCAACTGGATGTCAAACACGATAGCTATAGAGACAATCCCATTAAAGCGGCAGGGCAGTTTCCGACAGGTTTTGAGCCTGCGAAGATGTATAACAGCCGATATCAGCCAAGGGGGTTACAGGCCACTATATTTGCAGCTACAGATGCCGTGCGTTCTACTGGGTTAGATTGGCAACACGTTATGAACAGTGTTAGGCCTGATCAAATCGGTACTTATTCAGCATCAATTGCTGGGCAGATGAACGATGAAGGGTTTGGCGGCCTTGTCAAAGCGCGCATGAAGGGGGAGCGTGTTAGTACCAAGCAGCTAGCACTAGGTCTAAATACGATGTCTACAGACTTTATCAACGCGTATGTAACGGGCAATGTGGGCACAACCTTCACCACTTCTGGCGCCTGTGCCACTTTTTTGTATAACTTACGCGCTGCAGTGAATGACATTCAGGCTGGTAGGACGCGTGTTGCCATTGTGGCAAGTGTTGAGTGTGCCCTAACGCCAGAAGTGATTGAAGGCTTTGGTACCATGGGGGCACTTGCTAATGAAGATGGGTTGAAGAAACTCGATAACACAGATCAAGTCGATCATCGTCGCACCAGCCGCCCATTTGGTGAAAATTGTGGCTTTACCATAGGCGAAGGTGCTCAAGTTGCGATTCTTATGGATGATGAGTTGGCATTGTCGCTTGGCGCTGAAATCATGGGCTCTGTTGTTGATGTATTTGTTAACGCAGACGGTATTAAAAAATCAATTACCGCGCCGGGTCCAGGTAACTATATTACCATGGCAAAGTCAGTCGCATTGGCAGAGCAAATTGCAGGTCGAGACGCGTTGCAAACTCGCAGCTTTATCTTGGCTCATGGTTCTAGTACACCTCAAAACCGAGTCACCGAGTCTTTAATTTATCATAAAGTTGCGCAAGCATTTTCTATCAATGGCTGGAAAGTTGCGGCGCCCAAAGCATATGTGGGTCATACAATTGCGCCTGCAAGTGGTGATCAGCTGGCGATGGCTCTTGGCGTGTTCAGTCACAACATTATGCCTGGTATAACCACGATAAATAAAGTTGCGGACGATGTTTACAGCGAGTATTTAGATATTCGGACAGAGCATTATGAGTGTGAAGATATGGATATTGCATTTATCAACTCTAAAGGCTTTGGTGGCAATAATGCAACAGCAACTGTGTTGTCACCGAAGCAAACCATACGTTTGTTAGAGAAGCGTTATTCGAGGGATGTATTTAGCGAGTATGAGAATAAACTTAGTGATACCAAACAAGCTCAAACGCAATATCAACAAGCGGCAGACTTGGGTCAGTATGAGTTAATCTACCGTTTTGGAGAGGGGCAAATTGATGAATCAGGTTTGCTGATCAGCAAAGACTCTCTCACTATCCCTGGTTTTGAACAAACAATATCGTTAACCGGTATTAACCCATACACGGACCTCAGCTAGAAAGAATTGTTAAGCAAAGTAGGGCGCTCATAGGAAGAGCGCCTTTTTTATTTTTATATTATCGAAATCTCTGAATAAATAAAAACCAGTAGATACAGTTATTTAATTAGATGGAAATTTAACCTTTTAAAGTCACTCAATAGGTCTTTTTTACAGTTACATTATTTCTTCATTCACATACCATGTGCTTAGTTTTTAAAAGGAGAAAATATGAAAATTAAAGCTAAAAAAGAAAGCGGTAAAACCTCTAATTCCAAAAGAAAATATAATACCAATAGAAGCAACAAATGAAATTGCTGGTGCGGGTTGGTGGAGTAGAGTTAGAAGCTGTAATTTATGTTATCCAGATTAGTTAATGAAATCTTTAAAAGGAGCGTATAAAAGCTCCTTTTTTGTATTTTGAAATTGGATAGCTGTTAATTGTTACAGGTTTATTTCTTTTGGGCTTTTTCTTATATTTAAGTTGGTTATTTTAAATAAAAGGATAAAAACCATGAAATTAAAACTAAAAAAGAAAGCTGTAAAGTCTTTATCAGCTAAAGAAAATAAACTACCAAAAGATGTTACTAATCATGTTGCTGGTGGTGTTAGTTACAGTCTATGGACAGCCTTCTGTGAGCCAGATTGATTATTGGCTACAACATCAAAAGAAAGAAACGTGTTAACGTTTCTTTCTTTTCTCTTTTCATAGCACCCTTTCTTACAATAATTGTGGCACTTTGAGTAGATTTTCGCCATGGCAGCTCACTAAAGCTAAGCCATCTTGGTCGGTTTTGTTACTCATCGCTTATGACTTTCTATAACAACAGTCTATTTTTTCGTCGCTTGAGTTTTAGGTGTTATCTTGATGCTCTTGGGGACACAATTCTTTAAACCAGCCTTGCGATAGAATATGCTCCATGGTGAGTGTTTTTTGAACTATTTTAATATATTCAAAGGCGCTGCTATCTGGTTGAAAGTTATGATTTACAAATAAAAATTCAGCTGCCATTTACTTTTGTGTATGAAGCCCTAAACTAAAAGAGTCTGTAAGAAGAGCGGTTGCAAGTTGTATTGACTGATTATCAAGCTGAAATAAAAAACAGATTTATAGACAGTTTGGTTGGTTTATCTTAATTACAATATTCAAGGCATTATATTGTCGCTGTAACTAACATAAACCCATCATATGCCACTTAGTTCAGAACGCTCGCTGTACAGCAATGAAAGCGGTTTAGGCTAGAGAGGTTTTGCTACGTGCCATTTTATGTTTGTAGAGACTTTTTTTAGCTGTGCTGATATTGCTGTTTGGCCTTTTGTTACAAATCCTAGCAAGCGTAGGGCTTCGAATTTTCTAACCCTAAGCTAAATAGGTTGCAACTGCGCTTTTTACGGTTTCTTACCGAGCTGGTGGAACTCGCATACATAGACTAAAAATGTTGTGAGAAAAGCTAAATATAAAACCAAGCTTGGTGTCGTATCACGATGAAAATCAAGAGGGTATCATGGGTAATCACCACGATAAGTATAGCATCGACAATACCGACTACACGGTTGGACAGGACAACGTCCAAAAGTGGGGATTTGATGTACATAACCCCGTTTTTGGGGTCAGTGCGGGTTTAATTTTGGCATTTTTAATCGCCGTTTTACTCGTAGATTCCGAAGTGGCTAAATCCACCTTAGATGGTGTTAAATGGAGTATTATAGGTTCCTTTGACACACTTTTTATGTGGTCAGGGAATTTGTTTGTTATTTTCTGTTTTGTCTTGGTCATCTCACCGTTTGGTAAAATTCGCCTTGGTGGGGTGAATGCCAAGCCCAGTTACTCAACGCTCTCATGGTTGGCAATGCTGTTTGCTGCGGGCATGGGAATTGGCTTAATGTTTTGGGGAGTGGCCGAGCCTGTAGCCTATTACACGGGTTGGTATGAGACCCCACTTAATGTCGAGGCAAATACGCCAGAGGCAGCACGTATGGCGATGGGGGCAACCATGTACCATTGGGGATTACACCCTTGGGCTATTTATGCCGTTGTTGCTTTGTCATTAGCATTTTTTGCCTATAACAAAGGCTTACCTCTATCAATTCGTTCAATCTTTTATCCGATTTTAGGCGATAGAGCTTGGGGTTGGCCGGGACATGTGATTGATATTCTTGCTGTGTTGGCAACTTTGTTTGGCCTAGCAACTTCACTGGGCCTTGGGGCGCAACAGGCTGGTGCTGGCATCGAGCATGTGTTTGGTTTAGAGCTCGGGCTAGGCCTTGAGATTGGCGTCATTGTAGGTGTCACAATGCTGGCAATTATTTCGGTGGTACGTGGTATTGATGGGGGTGTTAAGGTACTCAGTAACACCAATATGATCATTGCTTTTGTACTGCTCCTGTTTGTAGGTATTGTAGGCTTTGCGATTGCGATGGGAAATATTCCAACTACCCTGATGGCTTATGCAGAAAATATCATTCCACTGAGTAACCCTCATGGCCGGGAAGACCAAGCATGGCTGCAAGGTTGGACGGTATTCTATTGGGCTTGGTGGATCTCATGGTCACCGTTCGTTGGTATGTTTATTGCCCGTGTTTCAGAGGGTCGAACCATTAGAGAGTTTATTACGGCAGTGTTATTTATACCAACATTAGTGACAGTCGTTTGGATGTCTATTTATGGTGGTATTGCTATTGATCAAGTTCAAAATGGAGTTGGTGTGTTGGGAACAGAAGGGCTAACACAAGTTCCACTGGCGATGTTCCAAATGTTTGAAAGCTTGCCTTTGAGTAATGTTTTGTCAGTTATAGCTATTGTGTTGGTTTTAGTATTCTTTATTACTTCTTCTGACTCCGGTTCGTTGGTAATTGATAGCATAACAGCAGGGGGTAAGATTGATGCACCCGTACCACAGCGCATCTTTTGGGCCAGCTTAGAAGGCGCGATTGCGGCGACATTGCTTTGGATTGGTGGAACTGAGGCTATTGAAGCTCTGCAAGCAGGGGCTGTATCCACAGGTTTGCCATTTACCTTTGTACTGCTATTGATGTGTGTGAGCTTAATCTTAGGATTAAGAACGGAGCCAAAAGGCGGTTATTGATAGCGAGTTAATAAGTCATAAAAAGGCGAAACTCAGGTTTCGCCTTTTTACTTTTTAAGAACCTAGGGAAATTAGCACCACACATCTTTGATCATTTTTGTTGGCGATAAGCAATACTGAGATTGTGCCTGTAGCAGTTCAGCTGTTGCCAGTGCATCTGACAATGCATGATGGGCTTGATAAAAGGGCAGTCCATAACGTTTTCTACAGTCCGCTAAACGTAAAGATGGAATAGGCTTTGCTGTGAGTCTATCAAGCCAGCTTCTATGTTTGTTAATTGCCATCTTTTCGATTTCCATGGTATCAATGACGGGAAACTCTATGCCTTCGCCTAATCGTGTCATCAAAGCGGTATGGAAAAACGTTTTTTCTATAAATTGATAATGCACTACGATGATTTTACCTTTCATGGTAGCTAATATCTCTTCAAGCACATCTGCTAAATCAGGGGCTTGCTCAATTTGAGAGTGAGTGATTCGATGTAATATTATCGACTCTTCCGCTAAGGCGCTACGCGGCTTTACGAGCCAATGTTTGGCTTGCGCACAGCGAATTCGCTTTAGGTCGAATGGCACGATACCAACGCTTACAATATCATCTTTGCTAGGGTCTAGCCCTGTGGTTTCAAAATCAAGGGCAGCAAACTCACAATCCTCTAGCGCACCAAACGGGTCAGGCACGCCTTGCTGATAAAAATTAATCAACCGAGTATCTTTTGAAATGTCTGCCAAGCGCTGAAAACGACTTTGCCACGATATAATTTTGCCTTGCATAGTTAATCCGTCTGTATCATATCATTTAGCCGCGTACTATTTTATTTTCGCTTTATTTTGATATCTAAACTTCAAGAAGCTCTGTGCTTTGTCTAATACACCAAAGGCCTCTTTGAGATTGCGCTGCTCAAATTCTGAGAGGGTCTCAGGTGCGAGGCTATTGTCGGGTTTGCTACCTTGTTCGATTTGCCAAGATTGATGCCTAATTCGCATAATCGCAATATATTCCAAAGAAGCGCGTAGATCTTGTACTTTTCCTTTGGGCAGAATGTTAGCTTCATCAATGTCATCTAGTCTCTCGAATGAGTTTTGTTTGCGTGAGCCGACAGCTAAAGCGTGAACCCGCACTAAATCAGACAGTGGTGCTGTACCACGGCGCTTGATGTTCATTGAGTGCTTGTGCTGACCATCTTGTTCTAGCACGAAACCGTTGAAAAACCCTAAAGGAGGTGTTCTTTTTAGCGCATTGTATGCCATAGCAGCTAAGAAGTTTGGTGTTTTTTGCGCCTTTTTACTGATAAATGCACTTAACTGCTCGGCCCACTTCAGTTCGCCCCAAACACCTTCTAGGTCGAAAAAGATAGAGCTGTTGAGCAACGCTTCAGGTTTTGGGTTTTCTATCCAATCTTGAAACTGGTTTTGCCATTGATCAAAGGTTAATCGCCAAGCTGGATTACTTGCCATAATACCACCATCGCAATATTTATAGCCGCAATTAGCGAGCCCATCACAGACAAACTTGGCGAGCTTCTCAAAATATGCACCGTGTTGCTCGATTTTATAACTGTTATGCAATATCAAAGCATTGTCTTGGTCGGTCACTATAAGTTGCTCATCTCTGGCCATAGAGCCTAATGCGATAAAGCAGTAGGGGATGGGAGGGGGGCCAAGTTTAGCTTCCGCCAGTTCAAGCAGTTTATGCTTAAATGTTTTCCCTATGACAGACATGGCTGAACCTATCATATGGGAATTGGCATCTTCATTGACCATGCGAGTAAATATGGCGTCTAGGTGCTTGGAATATTTTGCAAGGTCTTCAACGCTTTGTTGCTCCATTAAGCCCTGAACAAACAACAAGCTGCTTTGTGATTCATAACGTAAAATATCAGACAGCGTCAACATACCGATAGGCTTGCGCTTATGTACGATTGGCAAATGGTGTACGCTGTCTCTGAGCATCAACATCATGGCTTCAAAAACATAGGCATTTGAGTCGATAATCACCACATCTGTAGTCATGATGTCACTGACAGGGGTGTCGTAGGGTAGACCTTGTGCGACGACTTGCGTACGCAAGTCTTTATCGCTTATCAATCCTACGACTTGCGCATCATCTTCTTCTGGGTCTTCCATCACAGGTTTTGCTGGGTCGTAAATTAAAAGCGACGAAACTTGCTCCTTTGCCATCATTTGTGCCGCTTGTTGTACTGTGCTGTTACGATCAACATATACAACATCGCGTAAAATCAGCTTGGCGACTTTGGCAGTGGTCATATCATTGCTGTCAGCGTGTTTTGACACGGTCATTTTTAAGTGAGCGTTGTCATCCGCTTCAAAATAGTCGGCGAAAAACTCGAAATCATTACAATATTCATCAAAAATATCGACCGGAATACAATACACCAATGTGTCTTCTAGTGTACTTGCGTCAAAACGCACCTTGCGATTCATCAACAAACCACGATGTCCAAAGATTCCACCGGTTGAAATACGGTGATAAAGCTCACCGGAACGTCGAGAAAGCTCTACTGCACCAGAACGCACAATATACAGATGTGTGATTTGTTGACCGTACTTAAAGATCTCACTGTTCGAGCGATAGTAACTCACCTCAACACTACTAGCCAGCGAGTTCAAAGCGTCGCTAGGGAGATCTGAAAAAGGGGGGTAAGCTTCCAAGAATCGGGCAATTTCCTGATGTTCAACTTCCATGGTTTGCCTTGATGTAAAACGATAATTAATCTTATTGTGGAAGACGGCAGGTTAATTTGCAACGGCAAGTATGCTTCATGGCATAAAGTAGCCTTATTCGTATACAAACAGCGTTGTTGGTAAAAGGGAGCAATAGGCCATAATCGCTCCCTTTAGAAATTAAAAATGTTTGGCGTGAAATCGCAAGTGCTCATCTATAAAACTACTGATGAAAAAGTAGCTGTGATCATAGCCTTCGTGCATATTTAAAACAAACGGATAGTTGACTTGTTCAGCTGCTTTTTGTAAAGACCAAGGTTGTAGTTGTTCTTCCAAAAAGTTATCCGCATCGCCTTGGTCAATTAATATTGGGATTTGCGCATCAAATTGCTGATTTAGCATCACAGCGGTGGCATCGTACTGTTGCCATTGCTTGGTATCAATGCCGAGATATCCAGTGAATGCTTTCACTCCCCACGGACATTGCATTGGATTACAGATTGGACTGAATGCCGATATACTTGAATAGCTTTGGGCGTTACGCATGCCTATCACTAACGCACCATGACCGCCCATTGAATGACCACTGATGGCTTGTTGCGTCGTGACAGGAAAATGGGCCTGAACTAGTTTAGGAAGCTCAGAGGCAATGTAATCATACATTTGGTAATGAGTTTTGTATGGCGGCATGGTCGCATTGACATAAAATCCAGCGCCAAGCCCAAAGTCATAACTGCCTTTTGCATCATCTGCGACGTCATCCCCTCTGGGGCTGGTGTCAGGTGCAACAATGGCAATTCCTAGCTCATTGGCAAGCTTGAAAGCGCCTGCTTTTTGCATAAAGTTTTCATCAGTACAGGTCAATCCTGACAGCCAATATAAAACAGGGACTTTGTTACCCTTATTAACAGCTTCGGGTAAGAAAATAGCGAATGTCATGTCACAATGAGTGGTTTCGCTGGCATGGCGGTAACGCTTATGCCAGCCGCCAACCACTTTGTTGCTGGCGACTAATTCCATGGTGCTTCCTTTACTTATAGTGTACGACAGAGCGAATGCTCTTACCCTGATGCATTAAATCAAACGCTTCATTGATGTCTTCTAACGCCATTGTGTGAGTGATAAAGTCATCAAGCTTAAATTCACCTGCCATGTAGCGTTCAACGATTTCTGGTAGTTCGGAACGGCCCTTTACACCACCAAAAGCACTACCACGCCAAACACGACCAGTGACTAATTGGAATGGACGGGTGCTGATCTCTTGGCCAGCACCTGCGACCCCTATGATAACTGACTCACCCCAGCCTTTGTGGCAACATTCAAGGGCTGAACGCATTACATCTACATTACCAATACATTCAAAAGAGAAGTCAACGCCACCGTCTGTCATCTCTACTATCACTTCTTGAATTGGCTTATCATAATCTTTTGGATTGATAACATCTGTAGCACCAAGCTTAGTTGCTAATGCAAATTTGCTTTCGTTGATATCAATCCCAATGATACGGCTAGCGCCAGCCATAGTTGCACCAATAATGGCCGATAGGCCAATACCACCTAAACCAAAAATAGCCACGGTATCACCAGCTTGTACTTTTGCGGTGTTCATCACTGCGCCCATACCTGTGGTAACACCACAGCCCAGCAAGCAGATTTCTTCCAAAGGAGCCTCAGGGTTAACTTTGGCAAGCGAAATTTCAGGCAATACGGTGTACTCAGAGAAAGTTGAAGTACCCATGTAGTGATAAATAGGCTCTCCGTCTTTGTAGAAACGTGTTGTCCCATCTGGCATCAAGCCCTTGCCTTGTGTCTCTCGAATCTTCTGGCACAGATTAGTCTTGCCTGATGTACAGAACTTACACTCGCCACATTCAGGGGTGTAAAGCGGTATAACATGGTCGCCTACTGACACACTCGTTACGCCTTCACCAACAGCTTCGACGATGCCAGCGCCTTCGTGGCCAAGTATTGCAGGGAATACGCCTTCAGGGTCTTCACCTGAAAGTGTAAAAGCGTCTGTATGACACACGCCAGTGGCGGTGATTTTAACCAATACTTCGCCTGCTTTTGGCAACATAACATCCACTTCTTCAATACTAAGTGGCTGACCTGGACCCCAAGCGATAGCAGCTTTTGATTTGATAAATTCAGACATACTTTGTTCTCATTTTCCGTAAAAGATACCTAAGTATAATTAGTTTCTTATTTTTGATAATATCAATATAAATAAAACACTTTTACGTATTTGTAATAATGGATAGATGGATTGGTATTGATGAGTTTGTTGCTGTTGCAACCTTAGGCTCGTTTACTCGTGCAGCCAAAAAGTTAAATACGTCGGTTGCGCAGGTAAGTCGTAGAGTTAAAGAGCTAGAGCAGCAGCTAAATCATCAGCTTCTGACTCGCACGACGCGCACGCTTACGTTGACTCAAGAAGGAAAAGTATTTCTCACGCATGCACGGCATCTTCAACATGCCTATGATGATGCTACTTTGGCGCTTCGACAAAGGGATCAACAACCATCAGGGGTGCTTAAACTCACCGCACCAGTAATGTATGGCGAACATTATATTATGCCAATAGTCAGCGATTTTATGCGTAAATATCCAAAAGTGAGCATTGAAATGACGTTAAGTAATGAGCAGTTGGATATTGTTGCTATGGGTATTGATGTGGCGATTCGGCTTGGCAACCTAAAAGACTCTAGCCTCAAAGCCCGTAAATTAGCGTGGCGCAACACCTTGGTTTGTGCAGCGCCGGATTATCTGGCAAGTCATGGACAGCCTAATAGTTTAAGCGAACTTGCTCAGCATAATTGTTTGATAGGGAATAGTAGATCATGGCGGTTTTTAGATGATGAGAAAGAACGTAACATTACAGTACATGGCAATCTGATCTGTAATAGCGGGTGGTCTTTGTTAGATGCGGCGTGTAAAGGAATAGGGTTGGTTCAATTACCGCATTACTACGTTCAAGAAGCGCTTAATGAACAAAGGCTTGTGGAGGTGCTACCGCATTTTAGGCCTGAGCCAGAAGGAGTCTGGGCGTTATATCCGCCCAGACAATACATGCCTACGAGTTTACGCCTGTTGCTTGATTATTTAGCCCTGCGGTTTGCTCAATTGTCTGCATAGCAGCAAGAGCACAATTAAGTGCTTCTTCACGGCTTTGACAGAAGGCACTACCGCCCAATCGCTCATTGATGTTGAAGCGATGTAACTGTTCGCTAGTTTGTGGGTTTGGTGAGTAGATAAATACTTCACAGTTGGCGTCCAATGCGTCAATAATGGCATTTTCAAGCGCTAGACTTACCGTGACGTCTAACATTGGAACATCACTTAAGTCCAGCACCATAGCTTTATACTTTGCAACATCGCGGTGCTGTCTGGCAATTGCTTTAGAGACACTGAAAATCATGGGGCCAGAGAGGTAAAAGTAGAGCAATTGACCCTGTGCTTGATTGAACAGTTCACGCTCTTGCTCACTCATTGGCACATCATCATCACTGTCGCTGATAGCCTTAACTTGCTCTGCTTGTACCTGGCTCAGCCGCTCGATTACAATGATGTTTGATATAAACACGCCAAGCCCTACGGCGACCATGAGATCAACAAATACTGTTAAAAGCATAACGCCATACATAATGGCCATTTGCATGAGACTTAACTTGTGAGCACGCTGAATGAAGCTCCAATCTAAAATATTGAAGCCAACATATACCGCAATACCCGCTAAAACGGCCATTGGGATGGGCTCTGTTAGGCTACCGGCCACGAACACCACGGCCATCAAAATGAGTGCTCTGATAATACCAGCAGCCGGCGAACGCGCACCAACTTGAATGTTGACCACGGTTCCCATTGTCGCGCCAGCTCCTGGTAATGCGCCAAATAGACCCGATACCATGTTTGCTATACCTTGGCCACGTAATTCTTTATCTGAGTTATGTTCCGTACGGGTTAAACTGTCTCCGATAACGGCAGTGAGCAAGGTGTCGATGCACCCTAAAGTGCCCAAAATTAATGCATCTATAACCATTTCAGTAAAGACTTCAGCCCCAAATGTCGGAAAGACCATGTCTGGCAGTCCGCTCGGGATCTCACCAATGCGTCGTATGCTATCAGTGTCAAAAAAGATGACTGAGAATAGGGTAATGGCAACTAGAGCAACCAGTTGCGCGGGAACATATTGGCGATACTTTTCTGGTAGATAGAATAGAATACCAAGGGTTAGAGCACCCAACAATAACTCTGAAAAATGCAGACTCATTATCAGGTCCGGTAACATTGAGAGTGTACCAATAACGCCTCCTGGGGGGGCTTTATGACCAAGTAATGGTGCAATTTGCAAAATGATCAATATAACCCCAATTCCAGACATAAAACCTGAGATGACGCTATAAGGCATCAAGGTTACATATTTACCGAGTTTGAGTGTACCGAGTAAGATTTGAAAGGCTCCGGCCATCATGACAACGGTGAAACCCATGGCCATTCCTGTTTCAGGGTATTTAGCCATCATAGTGGTTAAAACTGCGGTCATAATGACCGTCATCGGACCTGTTGGTTCAGAAATCAGAGAGGTAGAGCCACCAAATAAAGCAGCGAAGAGGCCAACGAGTATTGCGCCCCACATACCAGCTTCGGCACCTGCGCCGGAAGCTACACCAAAGGCGAGAGCTAATGGAAGGGATATAATTGCGGTAGTTACACCACCGAACAAATCCCCCTTTAAATTCATGTGCTTAAATCTAGATAAAGACAACATAAAACTTCCATGCCGTGAGATTTCAGGCATTTTACACTAAAAATCTCATTTAACTATTGGATATCCAATATTTTTTTACAATTTGTAGCGTACCAAAGCTCAGTTGGTTTGTGCTAATATGCGTCGCATTAACCTCAAACATAATCAAAATTAAGTATGTTTCAGCCTGTCAGCTTATTCGTTGGCTTAAGGTATGCTACGGCTGCCAAAGGTAACGCATTTATTTCTTTTATATCGTTTTTTTCTATTGCGGGTATCTCACTAGGTTTGATGTCGCTGATCACTGTCAGCTCTGTGATGAATGGCTTTGAGCAAACCTTAAAAACCGCGATGCTTGATTTGATCCCACATGTTCAGGTCAAGCAAACTAGCGCGTCACAGTTTAATAGTGAGTCATTGATGGCTGAACTGATGGCAAAAGAACAAGTAAAACGTGTACAGCCTTATCTGACTTCAGATGTTATTTTACAAACTAACAAAGAGCTGGTTGGCGTGCGCCTACAAGGGGTTTTTGACGGTTACAAGAACCCAGTTGAGCACTCTGTATATAGTGGCACCAGCCAACGCTTAGTTTCGCAAAAATATCAGCTGATGATAAGCCGCTATCTCGCCAGCAAACTTTCCGTCGGGGTGGGAGAAGAGATTAGGGTGATCATGCCTGATGTCACAAGTTACACACCGCTTGGGCGCGTACCAATGCAGCGACTGTTCAGCGTGGCTGCAATTTATGACTCCAATAGTGAAGCTGATACAAGCTTAGCTTTTGCTGATGGACGAAGCTTAGCTCGATTAATGCGTCGCACAGATAGCGCTCAATATGATGTGAGTATTACGTTGGATGATGCTTTCTCCTTGGCTGAGTTTTATGAAGAAATGCCTAATTTACAGCAGCAATATGTTGTTGATGATTGGCAGTCGCAACAAGGCACTTTGTTTGCCGCGGTAGCGATGGAGAAACGTATTATGTCGCTGTTACTTGGTCTCATCGTAATTGTGGCGATATTCAATATTCTCTCGGCGCTTTCGATGATGGTACGAGAAAAGCAAGGAGAGGTGGCGATTCTGCAAACCCTTGGCTTTACACCAACCATGATAGGCCGAGTGTTCATGATACAGGGCTTATATAATGGCCTGATTGGCACGGGAATTGGCGTATTCTTTGGACTGTTAGTGGCCAACAATATTAACGAAATTTTGCAATTTACTGGGCTTTCACTTTTGGGCGGTGCCAGTTTGCCGGTTGTTTTTTCAACGTCAAGTTTACTGATGATGACGTTGGTAAGTATTGCCTTGAGCTTTATAGCGACACTTTATCCCGCGAAAAAGGCAGCAAGTGTATTACCAGCTGAGGTATTAAGATATGAATGATTTAGTTATAGATTGTAAAAAGTTGGGTAAATCTTATCAAGATGGGAAAGCACAAGTTGAAGTGTTAAAAGGTGTGGATCTACAAATCAAACAAGGTGAAATGCTTGCTATCGTCGGAAGTTCGGGTTCTGGAAAAAGTACCTTGCTTCATATTCTTGGCACCTTGGATAGCGCCTCATCGGGTACTGTGAGTATTAAAGGCGTGGAGGTGGCAAAATTATCAAGGGCAAAACAAGCCGAGTTTCGTAACCAACACATGGGCTTTATATATCAGTTTCATCACCTGCTGATGGAGTTTACAGCCTTAGAAAACGTGGCAATGCCACTGTTGATAAGAGGGATGAGTATCAAACAGGCCGAACCAGAAGCGCAGGCTATGTTACAGCGGGTAGGATTAGGGAAGCGCGCATCTCATAAGCCATCGGAATTATCTGGCGGTGAACGCCAGCGTGTGGCGATAGCTCGCGCATTGGTCACTAAACCTGCATTAGTACTTGCTGATGAACCAACCGGAAACCTAGATAAGCACAATGCCATCAATATCTATGAGTTACTTGCTGAGCTTAATCAGCAACTTAATACCAGTTTTGTGGTAGTAACGCACGATTTGGAATTAGCTGAAAAGCTGGGCCGCAGCGTTCAATTAGACGATGGTGTGATTGCTGAGGTGAGTCATGCTTAGTGCATTTTTGAGCAAACGTTTTCGTCATGCCAAGAGACGAACAGGGATCGTTAGCTTATTAAGCAAAGCCTCTACACTCGGTGTTATGTTGGGCGTGACAGTTTTGATTGTAGCTTTATCGGTCATAAATGGTTTTGAACAGCAGTTAGAAGAGCGACTTCTTTCAGTGGTTCCCCATGTCAGTTATCAAGCGCCATATGAGCCGATATCAGACTGGCCACAAAAGGTAGAAACGCTGGAAGCTCATTCGAACATAATGGCTGCAACGCCAGAGATCAATTTGACTGCCATGGTGCAGTATAAAGGTAAGCTCAAAGCATCGCAGCTCAAAGCAATAGTACCTCATTTACACCATAAAGTTTCCAACGTCGGTCGTTATATTCAGGGCAAAGCCATATCGCAACTCGCTGCTAACGAAGTCGTGTTAGGAGCTAAGATAGCACAAGCGCTTGATGTGCAAGCCGGGGATAAAGTAACGCTGTTGGTCGCCAATCAGCACGCAGAGCAGCCGCTTGCCGCGCCAAAAAGGTTAACGTTGCAAGTAGTAGCGACCATCAATATGGGTGGGCCAATTGACGAAAGTTTGACCCTAACACATATCAGCGCGCTGCAAGAAACGCTTGGGCTGAACAAAAATCAAGTGACAGGACTTCGAGCAAAGGTCAATGATGTATTCAGTGCCCATGATATCGCCATGAGTGCAGGGCAGAGTATTCCCGACTTAGTATATGTGAATAGCTGGTTTAGAACACAAGGTAGTTTATATCAAGATATTCAAATGGTTAGAACGATAGTTTTCTTAGTTGTGTTTTTGATTATCGCAGTTGCGAGTTTTAACATAGTCTCCTCCATGGTCATGGAGGTGAAAGATAAACAGGCAAATATCGCGATTTTAAAAACCATGGGGGCAAAAGATAGTACTATATTCGCTACGTTTGCGTTGCAAGGGGTGACTTACGCTACAATTGGTGCTGTTATTGGCACTCTTTTCGGGGTATTAATGGCTATTAATCTGCCTGACTTATTTAATGCTATTTACTCGAGTCCAGAAAGTAACCCCCTGTCAGGCGTATACTTTGTTGAGTTCTTGCCATCGAAGTTAGTGTGGTCAGATATATTTATCACTTTGACTGTGACGCTTTTGCTGGCAACTCTTGCAAGTGTTTACCCTGCATGGCAGGCGACTAAAACCGATCCTGCACAGGTACTTGGGAACAACTAACGGTTGTGGCTTACGCGACATATTATGTATTGTACCTTGATGCTTGCAAGCACGTTCGTAAACCCGTACATTACAGTCACAATTCAAGCTTAGGTAAGAAGTAGATCATGAGCGAACAACAGTTAACACCACAGCAAATTGAAGAACTAGAAAGACAATGGCAAAGAGAGTGTTTTCAAAATGCTCAAAAGCACTTGGCCGAGAAGGGTATTATCCCAAGTACAGTTTTTGATAATGAAAGCCGCTTTTTAGCGCCACTTTGCGCAATTTGGAAAATGAAAGCACAAAATGGTAAAAACTACTGGGTGATCACGGGTCGATTACCAACAGATCATATGGAAGCAAGTGCAGCGAAAACAGCACGAGAAGCAATTAAGTACTTTTCATACCGTTGGCAGTTAAAAGCAGATGATATTCTGGCGACAAGTAAACATGACGAAACACAAGTCAAGTTTGCAAACCTACTTGTTAACAGTGCCCATGGAATATATGAAATTGCAGATAGAGAGCAACTTTGGGCTAATGAAGCATCGTAAATGGTTCGGTGTTGAATGAGGAGATAGGGCACTTGAGCTTTTGCCTCGGGATCCCTGCTTCCATAAATACACAACCTTGTTTTAAAAAGCCGCTCTCAATAAAGTTCGGAACTTCATCAAGTATACAATTAACATAAATTGTGTCTAAGCCTTTTTCACTGGCAATCAGTACAAGAAAGTTTAGCAACGAAGTGTACGCCTCCCTGTTGCGGTGGGATTGCAGCACCGCAATTCGGCTAATTAATCCATCAGGGCTTAGCCTTCCTGTTCCTACCGCTTCATTCTTCTCGCTGTGAATGATAACGTGTTCCGATAGCGCGTCTAGTGAGTCAAATTCGACTTCTTTTGGTATGTGAAGCTCGTATACAAATACGCGTTCACGAATTTGCTTTAGCAGCGCCTTTTTCTGAAGCCAACTGACCTTGTCAACGTGGTAACTCATGATTCCTCCACCGAATACATAACGTATTTGCGCAGGTTACCAAGTTATTAAGTGCCTATTTTTGCTGCTATTTAGTTACAGTGCTAGTGTCTGCAAAGTAATAAATAAAAACCTAAATCAACTTGGCAACGGTCACAGTTTGAACGCCTCAGTCAAGCTATTCAAACTCATCGTCTTCTTGTAAGTAATACGTTCCCTCACTAATCAGTTTAGTTAAGGTTTTCATAAATTCCAAACGACTAAATGATTCTTTTATTTGTGATACTGTAAATTCAGTTTCGTCGGTTAACAGCTTTACACTCTCAAGCGTTTCTAGTGGTAAAGTATAACTCTCTCCATTAACACTTAATAATATGGAGTGACGTAAAACTTGGTACATCGAACGAACACCACCTGCGCGAATAATGACTTCACTTGTCTCAAGGTATTCTTGCAAGTCATCTACGCTCAAAGGCTCATCTAATGGTGCCAAATCCATATCATGCTTGGCTTGACTGATCATGGTTCCAAACCAGTGCTTGAAGGTATTGTCATCGGCAAGAACGTCTTGCATCAGTTTGCGTACATTATTGATTTCAGTATCGCTGATTTGACCAATAGATTTGGGAGTAAGTAAATCAGGGTCGCTATAACGTGTATTTCCAAGCTCATGGTCGATAAGGTAGTCGGCGAAACTTGATACCAAATCTTTTTGATCTGGCGCTCTAAATCCGACGGAGTAGTTAAGTGCATTCTCAACGGCATATCCTTCATGAGGACAACCCGGCGGTATGTAAAGGATGTCTCCAGGCTCTAATACCGAATCAATGATAGCCTCGAAGGGCTCTACTTGCAGCAGAGATTTATTTTTTGCAAATTGTTTTAGGTTCTGATCGGGCAAACCAACACGCCAGTGCCTTTTACCTTGGCCTTGAATAATGAACACATCATACTGATCTAAATGCGGGCCAACCCCTCCGCCAGGAGTCGAGTAACTGATCATCAAGTCGTCAATCCGCCAATTCGGAATAAATCTAAAGGGTGTGAGTAATTGTGCGGCTTCAGGATGCCAGTGATCAACCGCTTGCACCAAAAGTGTGCTGTTTTCTGGAGTTAGCAGTGTGAAGTCTTCGAAGGGCCCATGGTGTGCTTGCCAATCGTCGTTATGATTGGTGATCAAGCGAGATTCAATGCTTTCCTCCATCGCCAATCCAGCAAGTTCTTCAGGCTCTATAGGGTCAATAAAGTTGCTGAAACCAGACTTAATTAGTAAAGGCTGTTTTTGCCAATACTGCGATAAAAACTGCGCTGTGGTTAGATCATTAATTCTCAATTGGTACATAATTTTTCCATAAAAAAAGCGAAAGAAATGCTTCTTTCGCTTTATAACTTAATTTACGTGTAAGTTATACGAGCTCGTCGATAAAAGCTTCCGCACGGCCGATATAGTTAGCTGGCGTCATTTGCTTCATCTGTGCTTTTACATCTTCAGGTAACTCTAAGCCGTCGATAAACTCAGCCATAATGCTTTGGTTGACACGTTTACCACGGGTAAGTTCTTTAAGCTTCTCATATGGCTTCTCAATACCGTATTTACGCATAACTGTTTGAATAGGCTCTGCAAGTAGCTCCCAATTTTGGTCAAGTTCTTCAAGTAGCTTGTCAGCGTTCACTTCAAGCTTGCTAACACCTTTAAGCGTTGCTTGATAAGCGATCAGTGTGTAACCCATACCGACACCTAGATTACGTAGCACTGTTGAGTCAGTCAGGTCACGCTGCCAGCGAGAAACAGGTAGTTTTTGTGCAAGATGAGCAAAAATAGCATTCGCTAAGCCAAGGTTACCCTCTGAATTCTCAAAATCGATTGGGTTAACTTTATGTGGCATTGTAGAGGAACCAATTTCGCCAGCTACCGTTTTTTGCTTAAAGTGGTTAAGCGCAATATAGCCCCAAACATCACGATCAAAATCAAGTAGAACAGTATTGAAACGAGCGATAGCATCGAATAATTCTGCAATGTAATCATGTGGTTCGATTTGTGTGGTAAACGCATTCCAGGTTAAGCCAAGGCTAGTAACAAACTGCTCTGCGTGAGCGTGCCAGTCATAATCAGGGTAGGCACTTAAGTGTGCATTGTAGTTACCAACAGCGCCGTTTATTTTGCCAAGAATACCCACTTGTGCGATTTGATCACGTTGACGCTTCAAGCGAACATACACATTGGCAAACTCTTTGCCCATAGTTGAAGGAGAAGCAGGCTGACCATGGGTACGTGTCATCATAGCGACAGAACGGTATTCAACTGCTTTTGCTTTCAGTGCAGCGAGTAGTTCATCGCAATAAGGCAACAATACTTTGTCACGTGCTTCGCTTAACATTAAGCCGTGAGACAAGTTATTGATGTCTTCAGATGTACATGCGAAATGAATAAACTCATTAATAGCATTTAATTCAGCATTATCTGCAACCTTTTCTTTTAAAAGGTATTCAACAGCCTTAACGTCATGGTTTGTTGTACGTTCTATCTCTTTGACTCTAGCGGCATCAGCTTCACTAAAGTTATCAACTATGCTGTCTAATAACGCGTTAGCTTCATCGCTAAATGCAGGTACCTCAGCAATGCCTGGGGCTTGGGCTAGTGCTTGTAACCAACGTACTTCGACAGTGACACGGTACTTAATTAAGCCAAACTCACTGAAGATGCCACGTAATTCGGTAGTTTTACTGCCGTAGCGACCATCCACTGGAGAGATAGCGGTTAACGCTGAAAGCTCCATAATTTCTCCTAAACTAATTGGTTTTGAACGATATTTTAAATTCTGCTTTGTGCTTGGGCGATAATTTTTTTCTTACCGAAGAAAAACTGGCGGCGTTTACCACCTAGTTGACGCCAAAGCACAGCACTACGAATACCCGCAAGTAGTAGTGCTCTAACTCTTTGCTGAACTGCAGGTTGTTTTAGCAATTCAGGTTGCCCAAATACTTGGATCTTTTGTCCAAGCGGACTAATCACTTCACTGTAAATGTCAGCGAAAGCCGCAATGATTGTGTCATCGCATAGATTGAAATGTTGTAATTGGCGCTCTATATCTTTAAGGCGCTTTGCAAGCATATCGAGTGCTTTTTTATTGCTGGATAAAGCCCTTTCCAGCTGCATTAAGCTGCCCACATACTTAACCATCTCTACGTCTTTTTCACCTTGTGGGGTTAGTTGTGCAAGCAAGGTGCGATAACCAGACTTCAAAGCAAAGTGATCCGGGTAAACGTCTTCAGGTTTATCTGGGGTTAGGTTGACGATGCTTTGTAAAAAGCCCTCAACTTCACGTTCATTAAACTGACCAAATTTTGCAGCTTTTTGAACTAAGTGTGTTATTTGACACATTGCCGCAAGTGGCATTACATAGTTTGCTGCCATTACTTAATCACCGAATCAATAATTCCACCGCCTAAGCAAACTTCATTTGCGTAAAAGACAGCCGACTGACCTGGCGTGACTGCTTTTTGTGGCTCATCAAACAGAACACGTGCCATGCCGTCTGCACCAACGAGTAAGGTACATGGAATATCAGTTTGGCGATAACGGGTTTTTACGGTGCAGCGGGTGGTGCCTTTAGGTCCCGTACGGTCAACCCAATGAAGTTGGTCGGCATTTAGACCGTTGCTGAAAAGACGAGGGTGATCTTTACCTTGTCCTACAACTAGCACATTACGCTCAATATCTTTGTCAACAACGTACCAAGGCTCACCATTACCTTCTTTCATACCGCCTATTAGTAGACCTTTACGCTGACCTAGAGTGTGATACATAAGGCCTTCATGCTCACCTACCTCATTGCCTTCGGTGTCTTCTATTTTGCCAGGCTGGGCGGGTAGAAACTTTTGTAGGAAGTCCTTAAATTTACGCTCACCAATAAAACAAATGCCTGTACTGTCTTTTTTGTCATGTGTAATTAAATCTTGCTCTTCTGCGATACGACGTACCTCAGGCTTGGCAATATCACCAACAGGGAAAAGCGTTTGAGCTATGTGCTCATGACTTAAAGTGTATAAGAAGTAACTTTGATCTTTGTTATCGTCCAAACCGCGACACATAACAAACTGACCATCGCGTTCTTCTCTACGAACATAATGACCGGTGGCGATGTAGTCGGCACCTAGTGCTTGTGCGGCAAATTCTAAGAACGCTTTGAATTTAATCTCTTTGTTGCACATGATGTCGGGGTTAGGTGTACGGCCGGCTTTATATTCAGCTAAGAAGTATTCAAACACATTGTCCCAATACTCAGCTGCAAAGTTTACGGTGTGTAGTTCAATACCTAATTTGTCACAGACAGCTTGCGCATCTTTTAAGTCTTCAGCGGCGGCGCAATATTCATCATTATCATCTTCTTCCCAGTTTTTCATGAACAGGCCTTCAACCTGATAGCCTTGCTCTTTTAACAGATACGCTGAAACCGAAGAATCAACACCGCCGGACATGCCAACGATGACTTTAATGTGACTATTATCGCTCATAATTTTTTGCTGTAAATCTACCTGATGTGGAAAGGCCGTGATTATAGCACGCAAAAGCCTGCCGCTAAAAGTCGATATCTCTATCAATAACCGCTGAGTATCTTATATTCGCCATTTTTTAATCCATCAAGGGTGTATTTTCCAATCTTTGCTCTAATTAGTCGCAGTGTTGGATGGCCGACATGCGCTGTCATTCTACGAACTTGGCGGTTTTTACCTTCACTTATGCTGATGCTTAACCACGTTGTAGGAATACTTGCACGTTCTCGAATTGGTGGAGTTCTTGGCCAAATATCTGGCTCTTCAATAACTTTAATAGTGGCAGGTCGAGTTAGACCATCTTTGAGCTCTACACCCTCAGATAGAGCTTTTAAAGCTTCATTTGACGGAACACCTTCGACTTGCACCCAGTAAGTTTTAGTGGTTTTTTGATTGGGGTTAGTTAATTGATGTTGTAGTTTTCCACAGTTGGTTAAAAGCAATAGACCTTCGCTGTCTCTGTCTAAACGACCTGCGGCATAGACATGCTTTTCTTTGATGTAATTAGCAAGCGTTGCGCGATTTGCGTCATCGGTAAATTGACACAAAACATCATAGGGCTTGTTGAACAAAATTATTTTTACTTGTTCTGGAGGGAGAGCCTGTTTGACAGGGCGTTTACTTTGAAACTTGGTCTTAGGCTTGTTTCTATTACTTTTGTTGAACTGTGTACGGGCTTTATTCATTACTTCACCGATTAATTGTAGCGCTATGAATTGTATCATTGCCTGTGATAGTGACAAAGGGGCGAGTTGCACAATGTTTCACGTGACAAATGAATGTAACCTAACTAACTTATAGATATGACTTTAAAGTAACCCGATATGTAACTATGACTAATACGCCTGCCATCCACTTGATTTATTTGTTGGGTGTTTTTACGGCATGTAACTGTGTTGCAGAAGAGGACATCTATGGCTTGTCTCTTGAAGAGTTACAAAACGTTACTGTAACCATCGCAACCAAGACGGATACCCAACTTAAATATGCCCCTTCAACGGTCAGTTACTTTTCGAGACAAGATATCCGACTGTTAGGTATTGAAACACTGAGTGAATTATTTGCCCACATTCCTGGGTTTTATCCAATGTATAATTCGGTCGAAGGTAACCAATCTTATCTGATCACACGCGGACACCCACAAAAGTACGCTAACACGCTTTTAGTTTTAGTTAATGGTCAACGTTTGAACGAAGACTATACAGGTGGAATTAACTACATAGACAGGTTTGTCAGCTTACATAATGTTGAGAAAGTTGAGGTTATTCGGGGCCCAGGTTCGACTTTATATGGTTCAAATGCGTTTAACGGTGTTATTAATATCGTGACCAAAATAGAGAATAATATTGCAGTTGCTGTGGGCTCGTTTGACAGACGAGAAATCAGCGGGGGCTTTAACTATCAAGGTGATCAGTTATCCTTTGGCGTTGATGCGCGTATTTATGAAGATGATGGTGATACTTTAGGAAATGTATTTGATCGATTTAATATTCAAACTACTACAAATGATGCACACAAGGCGAATCAGTTAGAGGCCTATCTATCCTATGCGGGGTTTACCCTCAGAAACCATTATTTTAATTCAAAGCGTAAGAATCATTACCTGTTTCGCAGATTGAGAGATGGAACGACGCATGTAGAAAACAAACACTGGCTATCTCGGCTGGAATACCAAAATGCTCAGCAGCAAGAGTGGATGTTTAAAGCGGGGCTAGAATATTCCAAGGCCAAGCGTAAATCTCTTTCGGCGCTTGAACTAAAAGGAGCAGGGCCTTTTACCCAAGCGGATTTTCTATTTGGAGAAAACTTTACGCATGATTCTTTTCGAGCAAATATTGATTACAGTTACCAACTATTTGCTAAGCATAGAGTATCTGCAGGGCTCGAATTCGTTCGCTCCCAAGTGCCAGGAGGGTATTTACGCAGTAACTACAATATTTTTGGAGATCTCGAATACTTCGGGAATGTGGTTGAGTTAACGGCACCCGAACAGCGTATTATCTTGGATAACGAACGGCGTATAGAAATGGTTTACGTACAGCTGGAATCAGTATGGAATGACCAGTGGCGCTCAACATTGGGCTTACGTAATGATGCGTATAATGATGTGGCAGATAAAACCAACCCTAGGGCAACTTTGATCTACAGTCCAAATGAACGGCACACCTTTAAGTTAATTTATGGCCAAGCCTACCGAGTGCCTTCACTTGGAGATTTGTATGACGAAGAAAGCGGCTTGACGATAGGTAATCAAAACCTCCATCCAACAACAATCGAGGCATTAGAATTTGTGTATCAATTTGTCGGTGAGGGTTTTTCGATCAGTACTAGCTTGTTTAGGAACGATATTAACGATCTGATAGATTTTCGTGTGGATGGAGATAATGTATTTCTAGATAACATTGCAAGTAATACTGCACAAGGTGTGGAAATAGACTGGCAACTGAGGCTGTTTAACAAAGTGCAATTAAAAGGATTTATCACGCACCTGTTTAGTAATCAGACACATATTGAGGAAGCACAGCAAATAACGCCATCAGACATACTCGTTCCGAGAACCTACAGCATGACATCACTTATGTATTATCCGAATAAAAACTGGAGCATCTCGGTGTCGGTCAATGGCAGAAGTGCGGTGGAAGTTTTGTCAGATAAAGATTCAAACACAGCGGTTTCTGCGGCGGTTAATTATCAACTGAGTGATAATATGTCATTGTCATTAGATATCAATAACGCATTGGATACAGAGTATAGTACCAGCGCTATTATTCCGTTTGGAGAGAAGAACAACCAGCCATTTGGAGAATATCAAGCAAGAGGGCGCAACGTTTCACTGTCCTACAGATATCAGTTTTAGTGTATAAATAATAAAAAAGCCTGCATATGCAGGCTTTTCCACATTGCTACAACGTTACACTAGCTTAGCTAGGATTTCGTTGAATGTGTTGCTAGGACGCATTGCTGAAAATGCTAGCTTATCATTTGGTTGATAGTAGCCACCTACATCCATAGCTTTACCTTGTGCACCGTTGAGTTCAGCTACGATAGTTTGCTCTTGAGCTTCTAAATCACGTGCAATCTCTGTGAACTGAGACTGTAACTGCGCATCAGCTGTTTGTGCTGCAAGCGCTTGAGCCCAGTACAGTGATAAGTAGAAGTGACTGCCGCGGTTATCCAACTCATTCACTTTACGTGAAGGAGATTTGTTCTCATCTAAGAACTTACCAGTTGCTTGGTCAAGTGTATCAGCCAATACCTGTGCTTTAGTATTGCCAGTCACTTGACTCAAGTGCTCTAAAGATGCGGCTAAAGCAAGGAACTCACCTAATGAATCCCAACGTAAGTGGTTTTCTTTCTCGAACTGTTGAACGTGCTTTGGTGCTGAACCACCTGCACCTGTTTCAAATAAACCGCCGCCATTCATCAGTGGCACGATAGACAGCATTTTAGCACTTGTACCAAGCTCAAGAATTGGGAATAAGTCAGTTAGGTAGTCACGCAGTACGTTGCCAGTTACAGAAATAGTGTCTTGACCGTTTTTCATGCGCTCAAGAGAGTATAAAGTTGCATCTACCGGCGCTTTGATTAGGATTTCAAGGCCGTCAGTATCATGCTCTGGTAGGTATGCTTGTACTTTTTTGATTAATTGCGCGTCGTGAGCACGGTTTTCATCTAACCAGAACACCGCTGGTACTCCAGTCGCGCGAGCGCGGTTCACTGCAAGTTTAACCCAATCTTTGATTGGCGCGTCTTTAACCTGACACATGCGCCAGATATCGCCGTGCTCAACATCATGTTGAAGCAGTACATTATCGTTGCTGTCTACAACGCGGATGATACCCGCGGCTGGCGCTTCAAACGTTTTGTCGTGTGAGCCGTATTCTTCAGCTTTTTGTGCCATCAAACCAACGTTAGGGATTGTTCCCATAGTACGAGGGTCAAATGCACCATTTTGTTTACAGAAGTCAATTGTGGCTTGATAAACGCCTGAGTAGCAGCGATCTGGGATCACAAAGTTAGTGTCTTGCTGCTTGCCTTCAGCGTTCCACATTTGGCCACTTGTACGAATAGCTGCTGGCATTGATGCATCAATGATCACGTCACTTGGTACATGTAGGTTAGTGATGCCACGATCTGAGTCTACCATTGCAATGCTTGGGCTAGACTCATATACCGCTGCGATATCAGCTTCTACTTCTTGACGCTTCGCGTCGTCAAGCTGTTGAATCTTAGAATAAACATCACCTAAACCATTGTTTACATCTACACCTAGTTCAGCGAAAAGCGCTGCGTGTTTAGTAAATACATCCTTATAGAAAACCTTAACAGCGTGACCAAAGATGATTGGGTCTGACACTTTCATCATGGTTGCTTTCATATGCAGTGAAAACAGTACGCCTTTGTCTTTAGAAGACGCGATTTCAGCAGCTAAAAACTCTTGTAAAGCAGCAACGCTCATGCGTGAAGCGTCAATGATTTCGCCGGCTAGTAGTGGTGTGCTCGCTTTTAAAACAGTAACATCGCCATTAGCTGCTACATGCTCAATACGAACATCTGTTGCTTCGCTGACGGTTGTAGATTGTTCTGAGCCGAAAAAATCGCCGTCAGTCATGCTTGCAACATATGATTTTGAATCAGCTGACCAGGCACCCATTGAATGTGGATTCTTACGAGCATACGCTTTAACTGAAGCAGGTGCTCGACGGTCTGAGTTACCCTCACGTAATACTGGGTTTACCGCACTTCCTTTGATTTTGTCATAAGTAGCTTTGATTGCTGCTTCTTTGTCATCTTTTGGTTCAGCAGGGTAGTCTGGCAGTGCGTAACCTTTTTCTTGTAACTCTTTAATGGTTGCACGAAGCTGAGGAATAGAAGCACTGATATTCGGTAACTTAATGATGTTGGCTTCTGGTGTCTTCGCCAATTCACCCAGTTCTGCAAGTGCGTCGTTGATACGCTGTTCTTCAGTTAAGAACTCAGGGAAGTTAGCAATAATACGTCCAGCAAGAGAGATATCACGAGTCTCTACTTCTACGCCAGCGGCATTGGTGTAAGCTTGAATGATCGGAAGCAATGAGTAAGTGGCAAGTGCCGGAGCTTCATCGGTTTTGGTGTAAATAATTTTTGATGTCATCATCATTCCTAGATTTGTGGCTTTTCGCCATTCAACAATGCAAAGGGAATGCTATGTTGCCTAAGGCAACAGGTTATAGCAAGTTTGTTAGATATTTTCACTTTGCACGTAAATAAAAATATCTAACCTACCTAACGACAACGAACGCTATTGTAGCAAGCAAAATAGATGAGGGCTAATTAGAAATTTTAAAGGGGAAGGGACAAAAATTATAAGGAATATGAAGCGAGCAACAATTGCAGCCCGCTTCCGATAGCCAAAACTACAACTAAACTAACTCTTCATCACGCGGAGCGATGTTGGTAGCGTGCAGGCCTTTAGGCCCCTCTTGTAGCTCGAATGTTACATCCTGACCAGCTTTAAGCGTTTTGTATCCATCCATTACAATCGTTGAGTAATGGGCGAAGATATCTTCCTCACTGCCGTCTTCTACGATGAAACCAAACCCTTTGGCATTGTTGAACCATTTGACTTTTCCGCAAGCCATACTTCTACATCCTTCTATAAGTTGACTAATTTAGTTAATCTAAACTTTATAATTTGCTAGACTGCCCATAGATTAAGCAATCTAATTAGGACTGTAGTTTATATAAGCAGTCAGTCAAGTTTTTTAACGAATTTTTTAACATTTTATTTATTTTTTAATTCAAGTTTGCTTGAGTTACCAAGACAAGACTATATTTAATTATGAGTGGGACGAAAGAATCAGGTGTGATAGACACGGTACGCGAAAGTGCAAAGCAAAAGCTAAGCCCACCGCGTAAGTACAAGGTCATTTTGAACAACGACGATTACACGCCAATGGAATTTGTAATTGAAGTTTTAATGACATTTTTTAATATGGATAGCGAAAGAGCAACTGAGGTGATGCTGAAAGTGCATCATGAGGGAAAAGCTGTATGTGGTATATATCCTGCAGATATTGCCCACACCAAGGCTGAGCAGGTCAATCGTTACGCTCGCGACCATGAGCATCCTTTGCTGTGTAGTTGTGAGCAAGAATAACCTTTTTAATTCTCGTTTGGGGGTTGCCAATGCTAAATAAAGATCTAGAAGTTACCTTAAACGCCGCTTTTCGCGAGGCGCGCACGCGTCGCCATGAATTCATGACAGTTGAACATTTGTTATTGGCGCTAATTGATAACCCATCGGCAGGAGAGGCGTTAGGCGCCTGTGGGGTGGATATAGAAAATCTAAAACGGGAATTGTCAGAATTTATTGACGAAACAACGCCTGTTATTCCCGATTTAGAAGAAGACAGAGAAACGCAGCCAACGTTGGGCTTTCAGCGCGTATTACAGCGTGCAGTGTTTCACGTACAATCATCAGGGCGTAGTGAAGTTACCGGTGTTAACGTGTTGGTAGCGATTTTCTCAGAGCAAGAAAGCCAAGCGGTTTATTTGTTGAAAAAGAGCGATATTAGCCGCCTCGATATTGTTAATTTTATTTCTCATGGTATTTCAAAAGTTGATGAGGAATCTGATCACGATGATCATGAAGACATTCATGACGATTCGAGTGACGTACAAAACGAAGAAAAAACTAAGTTGGAGAACTTTACAACCAACCTCAATACGTTAGCGCAAGCAGGACAGGTGGATCCGCTCGTAGGACGTGATGATGAAGTTGAGCGTACGGTTCAAGTTTTATGTCGTCGTAAGAAAAACAACCCTTTACTTGTTGGTGAAGCAGGGGTGGGTAAAACAGCTATTGCTGAGGGACTTGCATATCGCATTATCAACAAGCAAGTACCTGAAGTTATCGAAGATGCAGTGGTTTATTCGCTAGACATGGGGGCTTTGCTTGCGGGGACTAAATACCGAGGTGATTTTGAGAAACGTTTCAAAGCATTGCTTAAGGAGCTGCAGTCAAAACCACAAGCAATATTATTCATTGACGAAATACACACCATCATAGGTGCAGGTGCTGCGTCGGGTGGCGTGATGGATGCATCAAACTTGATAAAGCCATTGCTATCTAGCGGTCAACTCCGTTGTATGGGCTCAACCACATATACTGAGTTTAAGAATATTTTTGAAAAGGACCGAGCGCTAGTTCGTCGATTCCAAAAAATTGACGTGGTGGAACCGAGTGTGGCTGATACCACCAAAATCTTATATGGACTAAAAGAGCGTTATGAAGAGCATCATGGTATTCGTTATACGCAAAAGGCATTGCGAGCTGCAGCTGAGCTAAGTGCCAAGTATATTAATGAGCGTCATTTGCCAGATAAAGCAATTGATGTGATTGATGAAGCGGGTGCTAATCAGCGCTTGCAACCAGCATCAAGACGTAAAAAAACAATCGGTGTTTCAGATATTGAGATGATCGTATCAAAAATTGCGAGAATTCCTCAACAAAGCGTCTCTAATAGTGATAAAGAGACCTTGAAAAACTTAGATCGTAATTTGAAAATGTTGGTGTTTGGTCAAGACCAATCTATCGATGCTTTAACGTCAGCAATACGTCTGTCTCGATCAGGGCTTGCTAATGAAGATAAACCGATCGGCTCATTTCTGTTTGCAGGACCTACCGGGGTAGGTAAAACAGAGGTAACTAAGCAGTTAGCTAAGTGTATGGGTGTGGAGTTTATTCGCTTTGATATGTCTGAATACTCAGAGCGTCATGCAATTAGCAGATTAATTGGTGCGCCTCCTGGTTACGTAGGATTTGAACAAGGTGGACTGCTGACTGATGCGGTAATAAAACACCCCCATGCAGTGGTGCTTTTAGATGAAATTGAGAAAGCACACCCAGATATTTACAATATCTTACTGCAAGTTATGGATCACGGTACATTAACTGACAATAACGGTCGCAAAGCGGATTTTCGCAATGTAGTTGTAGTTATGACCACTAATGCGGGTGTGCAGGAAACCGTGCGTAAATCTATTGGTTTCCAAGAGCAAGATCACTCACACGATGCAATGGTTGAGATCAATAAGGTGTTTACGCCTGAGTTTAGAAACCGACTAGATAACATCATTTGGTTTAATCACCTTGAAAAAGAAGTTATTTTGCAAGTTGTTGATAAGTTTGTAGTGGAACTACAAGCACAACTGGATAAAAAGTCAGTTAACTTGGAACTTACTTCCGCAGCGCGTGAATGGCTTGGTGACCTTGGTTATGATAAAGCTATGGGGGCAAGACCGATGGCAAGAGTTATCCAAGACAAGCTTAAAAAGCCACTGGCGAACGAGATCCTGTTTGGTAAGCTAAGCGAGGGTGGTAGTGTTAAAATTGGCGTTAAGGCTGGAGAGCTGGACTTTAGATATGAGTCTAATCTTGTATCGGCATAGCATCAGAGCTTTACACGTCAAAAAGCCTAGCATTTGCTAGGCTTTTTGTTATATATCGAATACTCACCGATAGTAACAACGACTTATCATTTAAATAAAATAGCTAAATGCAAGTGAAGTCTACAACCTAAGATTGTACTAATTAACGGCAGGTTTCTACACGGTTCGATTAACGAGCGCGGAAGACAATGCGTCCCTTGGTCAAGTCGTACGGTGTCATTTCGACCGTCACTTTGTCACCAGTAAGAATACGGATATAGTTTTTGCGCATTTTACCTGAAATATGAGCAACCACCACGTGACCATTTTCTAGCTCAACGCGGAACATTGTATTTGGTAAAGTATCAAGGACTGTGCCTTGCATTTCAATTACGTCTTCTTTCGCCATGTGTAGCGTAACACCTCTTTGAATAATTAAACGCTGGAGATTTTGCCCAAAAGCTGGCAATAAGTAAAGGTAAGGGTCAAAAATTTGTTATTTAAATAGCCAATTTAAGTTCATTTTTACTTACACAGTACATATTGTCCACGTTATTGAGGCGGATCTTGCTCAATCCAAACATCGTTTACAAATCTTTGAGCAGGTAAAAATTGTGACTTATAACGCATTTTTTTGCAGCTATCGATTTGATAGCCTAAATAAACAAATTCTTTGTCTAATTTTTTCGCGTGTTCAATCTGTGCCATTATCATAACATTTCCAAGGCTGTAACTGTCATACTCAGGGTCAAAAAATGTATAGATAGCTGACAAAGCATTTGGCATAGTATCAGTCACGGCAACGGCAATGAGTTTGTCATTATGCCAAAGCTCAATAAAAGAGATAGGTAGCCACTGACAAAACAGAAAGCTTTCATATTGCAGTTTGTTCGGCGGATACATACTGCCATCGTAATGTCGAAGTGAAATGTACTGTTCATACAGAGGATAATATTCCTCCCTCTCTTTATGACTGACTGTAAAAGAGAACTCTTGCGTTATTTTTTTTAACTTACGCTTTTGAGACTTTGAGGGGGTGAAGAGTTTTGCCGGAATACGAATAGACTGACACGCACTACATTTTGGACAGTGAGGGCGGTAAATTTGATCACCACTGCGCCGAAACCCTAATTCCAAAAGTGCTTCAAAGCGCTCTGGCGTGTAACAGTTCGGATCCAGAATCACTAATAACTGCTCGTTTTGCTGCGGCAGATAACTGCAACTAAACTGCTGACTCAGACCAATTTTAGAAGGAAAGTGTTCAGTCATAAATGTCATCCAATGTTTGAGCAAGCCACATTGTTTTTGGCACGTTAAATTGTGCCGCTACATTAAGTCTAGTCAAGAATTCATCTCGAGATATAACTTTTGCACCTAGACTTGTTAGATAAGGGTTTTCTAGCTGACAGTCAATGAAATGGGCATTATGCCTTCTCAACCAATTAGTCAATGCCCACATGGCCAACTTCGATGCATTAGGCTGATAAAAAAACATTGATTCGCCACAAAACACACCAGATTGCATTACGCCATATAGACCTCCGATAAGGCGATCGTTTTGCCACAGCTCTAGACTATGTGCTAAACCCTTTTCGTGTGCATTCTGGTAGGCTAGTAACATATCACTGTTTATCCATGTTCCCTCTTTATTAATACGTTGCATCCTACAAGCATTGATAACGTCATTAAACGCAGTATTGACTGTGACGGTTGGGTTCAGTTGTCGCAGTGCCTTTTTTAAGGACCGACTGACATGAAATTCGTCAAGTTCAAGAATCCCTCGATTGCTAGGTGACCACCACATGATGGGCTCGTTCTCATTGAACCAAGGAAATATACCATTGGCGTAGGCAACTTTTAAACGTGCAACACTTAAACACCCACCAATAGCTAGCAGGCCATCAGGGTCTTTTAAAGCATATTTACATGGTGGAAAAAAAGTATCGTGCAGATTGAGGTGGAATAATTGCTGTGTCATATAAAGACGTTATGGCTTCTGATATAGCTAAAATAGCGCAAAACTGTGATAAATAAAATGGGAGCATTTGCTCCCATTTCAAGATTTATTTTAAGTTATCTAAGTAACGCTCTGCATCTAAAGCCGCCATACAGCCTGTGCCAGCAGAAGTGATTGCTTGACGATAGATGTGATCTGACACATCACCTGCTGCGAATACACCTTCAACGCTGGTCTGTGTAGCATTGCCGTGCAGCCCTGATTGTACAACAAGGTAGCCATCTTTCATTTCAAGTTGCCCTGCGAACATATCTGTATTTGGCTTGTGGCCGATAGCGATGAACACACCAGCCAAATCTAGCTGTTCAGTGTTTTCAGAATCCGTATCTTTAATTCGAATTCCTGTTACGCCCATATCATCACCTAACACTTCATCTAAAGTGCGATTCAAATGTAGAACGACGTTACCATTTTTCGCTTTTTCAAGTAGACGATCTGAAAGGATCTTCTCACTTCTAAATGTATCACGACGGTGAATCACGTGAACTTCTTCAGCGATATTAGACAAATATAAGGCTTCCTCAACGGCGGTATTACCACCACCAACAACAGCTACTTTTTGGCCTCGGTAGAAGAAACCATCACATGTAGCACAAGCTGACACACCACGCCCTTGGAACGCTGTTTCAGATTCCATACCAAGGTATTTAGCCGATGCACCAGTGGCGATAATAAGTGCGTCGCACGTATAAGTACCTTGATCACCTGTTAATGTGAAAGGGCGCTTAGTCACATCTACTTTATTAATATGGTCAAAAATAATTTCCGTTTCGAATCTTTCTGCATGTTCTTTCATGCGATCCATAAGCGCAGGACCTGTTAAACCGTGGGCATCACCAGGCCAGTTCTCAACTTCAGTTGTAGTGGTTAATTGTCCACCTTGTTGCATACCAGTGATCAATACTGGATTTAAGTTTGCACGTGCAGCATAGACTGCAGCAGTGTAGCCAGCGGGGCCTGAGCCTAAAATAAGCAGTTTGCAGTGTTTAACATCACTCATGGGTCATTCCTAAAATTAACATACCGAGAATTAATGAGGTCGATTCTATGTAATTCAACCTAGATGTAAAATAAAACCGTAATTTCATTTTTCTCTAAATCGTACAGTTGTCAAAAATACTGTACTTGATGGATATTTAAGCCATCAGAGGCAAAACTAACGCTATTCGATGATCAAATTGTTTTTTTTTGGTATGTTCTTAGTAATTTTGTTTCGTTATTCTCTAGAGAATAGCCCCTAACGAATAGGTATTTATGGCATTTTGGCAGGATACACCTGGATTTGCATTGACAGCTGATAAAATCCAAATTTTAACGGATGCAAAGCAGTATCATGATGAATTACTCGACTTGATACGTGGTGCAGAGGAAAGGATCTACATCACCGCATTGTACTTACAAGACGATGAAGCAGGCCGTGAGATTTTAGAAGCTTTGCATAAGCAGTCGCTTGAAAATCCAGCGCTTGAAATTAACGTGTTGGTCGACTTCCATCGAGCACAACGTGGCTTAATTGGCGAGGAAAGATCTGAAGGAAATGCGAAACTATATTGCGACAAACTGGCTCAGACACATAGTAATGTAAAAGTGTATGGTGTGCCGGTAAAAGCAAAAGAGCTATTTGGTGTGTTACACCTCAAAGGTTTCGTCATTGACAATACGGTATTGTACAGCGGAGCAAGCTTAAATAATGTGTATTTACATTATGATGATAAGTATAGATTAGATAGATACTTTGTCATTAAACAGCCTTTACTTGCGAATAGCTTTTGCCACTTTATTGAAACGCACCTTCTGAGTTCTGAAGCGGTGGCACGTTTAGATACTAGACCACTACCGAAGTTAGCGGATATAAAGCTGGCACAAAAGCAGCTTATGCGTGACCTTAAAAAGGCAAAATATACGTTTGAAGGTGCAGACTGCAATGCAGGGCTTAATGTTCGCGCTTTTCTAGGCTTTGGTCGGCGTACAAATAAACTAAACAGATTAATCAAGAGCTTATTTGATACTACAGAGCACGAGTTGGTGTTATACACACCGTACTTTAACTTTCCTGCACCGTTACTACGCTCATTGCGCCGTTTACTGAAACAAGGGCAACAGGTCAGCATTGTTGTAGGTGACAAAACAGCTAATGACTTCTATATATGTCCAAGTCAGCCATTTAGCCGTATTGGTGCGCTGCCATATCTGTATGAAACCATATTGAGAAAGTTCTTAAAGTCTCAACATCGTTTTATTAAGTCCGGTCAACTAAAAGTATATTTGTGGAAAGAAGGGAACAATTCATTTCACCTAAAAGGTATATGCAAAGATAACCACACGCATTTGCTGAGCGGGCATAACCTTAATCCAAGAGCTTGGGGTTTGGACATTGAAAATGGCATTCTGATCGAAGATCCAGACCATCAGATCCAAGCAGATATAGAAAAAGAAAAGCAGGCTATTTTGGCAAACTGTCGGCTGTTAAGCGGGCCAGAAGATGTAGAAACATTGGATGACTACCCATTACCAGTTAGAAAACTATTAGGCCAAGCCAAGCGGGTAAAGGTTGATTTTATTATCAAGCGTTTTATTTAGGTTATAGATAGTTAACCTACCATTTCGACATAAAAAACCCAGCACAGGTGCTGGGTTTTTTATCATCATTTAATGGTCTAAGCTTTTGCTTTATAAGCCTCGTTATGTACGCTAGCCGCGCGACCAGAAGGGTCTGCATTGTTTTGGAACGACTCATCCCAAGCCAGCGCTTCGGGCGTCGAACACGCCACAGATTTGCCATGAGGTACACAGTGGGCAGCCGCATCACTTGGAAAGTGCTCTGTAAAGATCAGGCGGTAAAAATAGGCTTCTTTACTGTCAGGTGTGTTTACAGGGAAGCGATATTTAGCATTTTCCAGATCTTGATCGGAAACCTGTTCTTCAACATGCGCTTTGAGTGAATCGATCCAGCTGTAACCAACGCCATCAGAGAATTGCTCTTTTTGTCGCCAAAGTACTTCATCAGGTAAATAGCCATCGAACGCTTCGCGTAAAATATGTTTCTCGATTCGCCCATTTTTACACATTTTGTAATCGGGGTTGGTTCGCATTGCAACGTCCACAAACTCCTTGTCTAAAAATGGCACTCGCGCTTCTACACCCCAAGCCGCCATTGACTTGTTTGCGCGTAGGCAATCAAACATGTGTAGCTTGGAAACTTTTCTGTTGAGCTCTTCGTGAAATTCTTGTGCGTTTGGCGCTTTATGGAAGTATAAGTAGCCGCCAAATAACTCATCGGCACCTTCACCAGAGAGCACCATTTTAATGCCCATCGCTTTAATTTGACGCGACATTAGATACATTGGCGTTGATGCGCGAATGGTTGTTACATCATAGGTTTCGAGGTGGTAAACAACTTCTTTAAGTGCATCAATGCCTTGCTGTACTGTAAAGTGAATAGGGTGGTGAACCGTACCAATTGCATCGGCAACTTTTTGGGCCGCAGCTAAATCAGGTGAGCCTTCCAAGCCAATAGAGAAAGAGTGCAGTTTTGGCCACCAAGCATCTGAGGCATCGTTGTCTTCGATGCGTTTTGCTGCAAACTTTTGTGTAATAGCAGATATCACGGAAGAATCTAAACCACCTGACAGTAGTACACCATATGGCACATCACACATAAGTTGGCGTTTAACAGCCGCTTCAAGTGCATTTTTGACATCAGTCGCGCTGGCGTCATTGTCTTTAACGGCATCAAACTGTTGCCAGTCACGTTTGTAGTAAGGGCGTAGTTCACCGTCTGTTGAATATAGGTAGTGACCTGGAGGAAACTCCTCGATTTGTGTACAAATCGGAGTTAAAGCCTTCATTTCACTCGCGACATAGAAGTTCCCATGTTGGTCTCGACCAGTATACAAAGGAATAATACCAATGTGATCTCGGCCAATTAGATAGGCATCTTTTTCTTCGTCGTATAAACAAAAGGCAAAAATGCCATTGAGGTCATCTAAAAACTCAGGCCCTTTTTGTTTGTAAAGCGCCAAAATAACTTCACAGTCAGATTCTGTTTGAAATTCAAATTCAAGCTCTAAGTTCTTGGCTAGCTCTTTGTGGTTATAGATCTCGCCGTTTACCGCTAAAATATGTGTTTTTTCTGGGTTATATAAAGGCTGAGCACCGCTTGAAACACCAACAATTGCAAGTCGTTCATGGACTAAGATGGCTTTATCAGATGAATACACTCCAGACCAGTCTGGGCCGCGGTGGCGCAGCAGTTTTGACATTTCTATCGCTTGAGCGCGAAGCTCTGTGGGATCGGATTTAAGCTCCAATACGCCAAAAATTGAACACATAAATTACCTCATTCCTGTGTTGATTTGTTGTTATGTTTATCGCTCACTTCTAATACACAATGGGGAATAAGAAGCACGATATAACTTTATAGATGGGCCAAGTAATGACATAACTTTTGTTTTAACCACGTTAAAGCGACAAACTTTGGGTGTTTTGCATAACTCGGCGATAGCCATAGATGTATCAGAATTGACACGCTAAGTCACATATAAAAATGGTTTTTCTTGGAATAATTTTGTGCAAGATTGGTGCAGTTTATGGTGTTTTTGCACTTATGTGGTGCAAGAGGGAAATAATAGATCGCTAACGTGGAAATTTTGAGCGAAATACAAGCAAATTAAATGCATTAGCTCGGCTCAGTAGATGTAGTTTGCACTTAGGTGGTGCAATATATTTTAGATTCTATTGAGCGATAAATCGGCCTGTATAAGTTGTTCGACGTTGCTAGTTTACTATGGCGGTATAGCTTATAAAAGTGGGAAATGTTTCTCCTTTAGCCGCATCATTGAGAGTAGAAGCCGACCAAGAGGCGTAAACAAACTTTCCCCGTTCCACCTAGTTAAGAAAGAAATTGAGGCGATGATACCGTTAATACGCATGCGTTGGTCAAACATAAGGTTGTATTGACGTTGAGCAGCGCCTTTGGTTTAGTGCGTTGTTCCAGCAGCCACTTTAATATCTTGTTTGTCTTGTATTGCGCAGGTAATAATCACCCTTAATGCACTCACCACAGTCTCCAAACTCATACTGGCTGAGCCTTGATGATTAACTGCCTGTAAGGGGAGGTATGGAATATGAATAAAGCCACCTTTTACATGGGTATCATGTTGATTTATCAAATGCATTAAGCCATACATAACATGATTACAGACATAAGTCCCTGCTGTATTCGAGATGGCTGCTGGGATTTCAGCTTGTTGTAAAGCTAGTAGCAAGCGCTTGATAGGCAAGTTAGTGAAATATGCCGCAGGGCCACCTGCAATAACTGGGGTGTCTATGGGTTGCTTGTCTGCATTGTCTGGTATGCGTGCGTCATTGACATTGATAGCCACGCGCTCTAGCGAAATTTCAGCTCTGCCACCAGCCTGACCGATACACAGCACTAACTGCGGAGCGTATTTATCGATTGCTAAATGCAGCTCTTTTAAAGAAGCACCAAATTCACATGGCAGCTCTTTGGTATGAACAATAAAACCGCCAATATGTTCTCCTTCAAGCTGTGAGACAGCCTGCCAAGAGGGGTTGATGTGCTCGCCGCCAAATGGGGCGAATCCCGTGAGTAAAATACTGGGTTTTTGTGTCCTAGTCATTGAAGATGACTCCATACATAAGCAAGATATTAATGGCTAACAAGGTTAACGCTGTGGGGATCTGTACCTTGATAACCTGATATTTGTCTTTTAAGTCTAGCAGTGCAGCGGGAACGATATTGAAGTTTGCAGCCATTGGTGTCATCAATGTACCGCAGTACCCTGAATACATTCCGATAGCGACAAGGGGAGCTGGTGAAGCACCATGGCCTTGAATCAAAAATGGTACCGCTATTCCTGCGGTCATTACCGGAAAAGCAGCAAAAGCATTGCCCATTATCATCGTAAATAGAGCCATGCCCGTGCAATACAAAACAACCAACATAAAGCGATTGTCGGGTGAAATGAATAGAGTAACTAAATCCTGAATGGCGGTACCAGTTTGGGCGACAATAAATACGCCGCCAAGCATGGCTAACATTTGTGGCAAAATTGCCGCCCAGCCAATAGAGTCAACGAGCCTGCGTGACTCACCCAGCGCGAGTAATGGCGAACCTGAAGTGAGCTTCCAACCCGCTAATAACGCCACGCCACACGCTAAAGTCAATGCCGCTAAGGTGACATGTTTTTGATCGAAGAGGTAGATATTGGCAATGTTTATATCGCTTAGTAGCAGTGTACAGACAACGGTTACAACAGGGATCATAACAGCTGGAATAAATAAATGATTACCGATACGCTGCGCTCTGGAATTTAGTTCTTGTTCTGATGGGACATCGTAACTGCCCATAGAAACTTTACCCAAGCCCGCCAGTAACGCGATGCACAGTACGCTAATGCCCACCCATTGGTAGGTTAGCGACTCACCAAGCAGTTCAATTGATAAGTCACCAAATAGAAATACGCTACCAAACAAAAACCAAAATAGGGCGGTGGTTAACCTTTTCGGGTGGCCTTTATCTTGAAGGGTTTTAACGACTAAAAACATCACCACAAAACCAATCAGCAAGTAAATGTTATTGATAGAGAGGATGGACTGAGTTTCAACTGTAACAGTAATTGGCGCGCTCATGATAGCTCCTCGCTCATCTCAACGGTGGAGCTTTGATTAAACTCGTTCATTAGGTGATGAATTTTAGCTTCTAAACGTGCCAGTCTAAACAGGTGTACAATCAGAGCGGCTATCGCGGTAGGAATGGCCCAAAGTCCAATATGCAACGGTTCAATGCCAGCGATACCATTTTCCTTAAGAAATGCGTCCATAAGCAGCACCGCGCCGAATGCTATGAAAATATCTTCGCCAAAAAAAACAGCAATGTTGTCACAGGCTGCTGCATGAGCGCTGATTAAGTCCTGAATATGTTTTGGGAGTGTTCCGTGCATATTGGCTGCAGCTCCCAGTGCCATAGGCGCGAGTAAGGGTCTAACGGTCTGAGGCTGTCCTGCAAGGCTCAGTAGTCCAAGGGCAGCAGAGCACTCCCTAACAATAAAGTAAACACTTAAAATACGTGACGTGGTGGCAGATTTTATGCTGGCAACCCAAGATTTTGCTCTTTGTTGTAAACCGTAACGTTCAAGTAAGGCGATAACCGGTAATATCAATAAAAAGCTTGCCAACTGGCGTGAGTTCATAAACTTTTCACCAAAGGTTTCTAGCAAAGAGATAAAGTCGATATTCACAGCCCAGCCTGTCGCCAATCCAGCAACACAGACAACGAGTAAAGGATTAAAACGAAGTGCAAATCCAAACACAACAATAACGATGCCTAACAAAGGCAAAAGGTTTAACTCAGACATAAAATTACTCTAGTTATTATTATTTTTAGCCAATGAAAACTGCGCTAAATGTGCACTCAACTTGTCACTGGCTTTTCGAGCATCCTCTAACGTACAGGGAATAAACTGACACTTTTGATTTGCCCCAAATTGACTGAACAGTCGCAAGTCAGCGTCGATTACGCTTGCGATAATCGGATAGCCCCCTGTGGTTTGGCAATCATTAAGCAATACGATTGGCTCACCACTGGGTGGCAGCTGTACGACGCCTGGATGAACAGCCTGTGTCGAAATCGAGACATTGTGAGATAACAAATCATCGCCGGTCAATCGGCTACCCATGCGATTACTTAACTCACTGACGCGCCATGATTGCTCAATTAAGCGCTCAAAGGTGTTGTCAGGTAGCTTATCACAATGCGGCCCTTTAAGTACTCGTACCTGCTGTGAGTAAGGAGGCTGCTTCACCCCGATCGTGTTAAGTTTAACGGATGATGGATAGTAGTTGAGCGTGTCGCCGGCATTTAATGCTCTGCCTTGAAAACCACCAAAATGAGATTGAAGATCAGTAGCGCATGAGTCCATCACTGGAGTGAGTTCAAATCCCCCTTCGACGGACAGATATGCGCGCTGGGCATGTGCGCTGGTACCAAAAGTCAGTATGTCACCGGCGCTGGCATAATAACGCCAACCCGGGTAAATCGCTTGGTCGTTTAATTTAGCGTTGAGACAACCACCGGTGAGTGCAAAATTACAGGCTGAGGTAAACTCAAATTCAGCGAGGCCGATGGTGATTTCAATCACTGCCTTATGGACGGGATTGTCTAACAATGAGTTTGCCAAACATACCGCAAAAGGGTCTAATGCTCCGCTGCGGCAAACGCCAAAATGGCGATATCCAAAACGGCCAATATCCTGAATGCTTGCCATTACACCACTTTTATTGACTTTTAGCATACGCCCTCCTTAAGCGGCACAAATTTTATTTTATCACCTGGTGCAAAAAGGCTGGGTGGATTATTGCTTGGATTAAATAGAGTGTGCTGACAGCTGCCTAGTAAATGCCATCCACCGGGTGACTGATTTGGATAAATGGCACTAAGTTCCTCAGCGATAGCCACTGATCCTTTTGGCACTTGCTTTCTTGGTGTTGTTTTGCGAGGGAGCTGCAACTCGCATGGCACTTTACCTAGATAAGCAAACCCAGGTAAAAACCCCAAAAACTCTACTTGATATGTTTGTGAACAATGTAGCTGAACAACTTGGCGTTCTGTTAAGCTAGCCCGCTTAGCTACCTCAGCTAAGTCGGGACCAAATTCCCCGCCATAAATTGTTTCGATAACGTGTGTCTTAGCTTCAAAAGCGAAGTCGTCACACTCATGCCACAGCAACATGATGTGTTTGAGCCAATATTGGTAGTCATTTGGATTAGCTAAATACGCTGTGACAGAAGATTTAGCCGGGACAATATCGATAAAAGCGTTACTATCTTGTAATGCTGCACACAGTGCAAACAGTTTACGCTGTTGGGCGTGTGTTGGGGTGTTTACATTTAAGGAAAGAACTAAGGCATTCTCTCCGAGTAGGTAACTTTGAGCATCTGACATGTTAACGGTTCTTATTAATTATCATGGCATTAGTATAGCGAATAGGTGGGGCTGCTGCGCAACTGTTATATAACAGTAATAAAAAAGCCATGCTAGGCATGGCTAAGGTTAGGAGTAATGTTAACCTATTGATTGCTTAGGAGCCATTCACTGAGTAGGCGTACACCGTAACCAGTGCCACCTGTCGGTACTTCACCGGCAGCGACGCTAGACAATTCATTACCTGCCATATCAATGTGTACCCAACGTGTATCACCTGCAAAATGCTGTAAGAATGATGCGGCCGTCGTTGCACCTGGTCCACCTGAGCCTAAGTTAGTTAAATCAGCGATATCAGACTTAAGCATGTCTTTGTAGCCAAGCGGTAGACGCCAAACTTGTTCGTTAACTTGTTTTCCCGCCATGGTTAGCTCTTTTACTAAATGCTCATCTTCAGAGAAAATGGCACTGTAGCGGTCTCCCACAGCACGAATTTTAGAACCCGTTAGTGTTGCTACGTCTATCATGATCTCTGGGTTAAAATGTTTACGTGCGTACCACATAGCATCACTGAGTACCAGTCGGCCTTCAGCGTCTGTGTTGAGAACTTCTACGTTTAAGCCTTCAGCAGTACGTAGCACATCACCTGGGGCGATGGCATTTTCTGACACCATGTTGGCTGCCATGCCCATGACGGCCACGACGTTAACTTTGGTTTTGTTCAAAGCCATGGCTTTTACCGTACCGAGCACCGCAGCAGCACCTGCCATATCACCTTTCATGAGTGCGATAGTTTTACCGGTTTTAATGCTATAACCGCCAGAATCAAAAGTGATCCCTTTACCAACTAGTGCAATAGGAGCCTCATCACTTCCTTTGTAATGGGCAACGACTAAGCGAGCACCATCTTTACTACCGCGACCTACACCTTCTAGTGCCCCCATGCCGAGCGCTTTAATTTCATTAGGTTCTAATACCGTAACTTTAACGCCGTATTGTTCGAGTGATTTGGCCGCTTGTGCGAAGTCTACAGGCGTCATTTCACTGGCAATTTCTGAGGTTAAATCTCTGGCCAGAAATACTCCTTGCTCTATATTGGCAAGTTGTTTGTAGAGTTTGCTGGTGGCATTGTCGTCTGCTACGTCAAAGGTATAGCTGATGCTGGTGGTTGTTTTGGAGGCTTTGTAAGTCTCAAAGCGGTGATCGCGCAGATTCGCACCATGTGCAAACTGAGCAGCTAGTTCACTGTTGTTGGCAAGCCCTGATACTTTTTCAAAAGCCATCACAACCTTGTTCGCTTTCTTTTGTGCAAGAGAAGCGTGTACATTGCCACCGAGCTTAGCCATTTTAGCTATGGTTAATTCATCGGTTTCGCCCAGACCTACCAACACAATGCGATCATAATCGCTGTCAATAGGTGCGAGTACCTCAAGGCTTTTACCATATTCAGCCGAGAAAGCAGTGGCTTTAACTGCTTTGTTAAGCTGTGTACGGGTATCTTTATCTAGAAATTTAAATTCTGTTTTAGTGTCAGTTGCTTGAAATAACACTAAGGTATCACCGTCAGTTAGCTTTGAAGTGAATTCGAATTGTGCGGCAAGTGCACTACCTGAGCTCGCAACAGCAAGTGCTACAGCGGTTATGTGAGTCATTAATTTCATCGATAAATTCTTAATAATTACTATTAGTCACTTTTTACCGCAAAAGGCTGCAAAAAGTCATAAATTGTCGTTGAAATGCCAAATAGGGGGGACAAAAACTAAGATAACACCATCTATCATGAAAGAAATTGTGTAAGTGTAGGGTCTAGCTTTTTATAGAGTAGAGCGTTATAGGAACAAATTATGGCAAAGTGGTTAAGTCATTTAGTGCTAGTGCTATCTTTAGGCACAGTGGTATGGGCTGCTCAGCAGGGCGCTATGCAGTCACCAGAACACGCGAGTACACATATAAAAACCATAGTGTTAGGGTCTGGGTGTTTTTGGGGGGCTGAAAAGCGCTATGAGGCGATGGAAGGCGTGTTGGACGCAGAGTCAGGCTATTCAGATGGCAGGGGTTTTAAGGCAAGTTATGCCGCCATTACCAAACGCAGTAGACGATTTGATAGCAACAATTATGCGGAAGTGGTTAAGGTAACTTATAACGCCAACATACTCACAACTGAACAGCTATTAATGCAGTACTTTGAAAGCCACGACCCAACGCAAAAAAATCGTCAAGGCAATGACATTGGCACTCAGTATCGATCCATTATTCTGTACACGGATGAGTTGCAGCAAAACGTGGCTTTATCATTGGTTAAGCAGTATCAAAAACTACTTAATCAAGCAGGATTTGGTGAGATCCAAACCCAAATTAAACCCTTGGCGGAATTTTACCCCGCGGAAGAATACCATCAAAATTATCTCGTGAAGAACCCTGATGGTTATTGCCCTGACCATTCAACGGGTGTGGTGTTTAACCAAAAAGAAGAGCAAAAAGAAGATAACAGCGCGTTGTTACTAGGAAAACACATAGTGGTACTTGATTCAAAAAGTTACTGCCCATACTGTGAAAAGCTCAAAAAAACAGTGTTGTTTGATTACCAAGGTAGCATCCCTTTACACTATCGATATGCTGATCAACTAGCTGGATTGCAAGTTAAAACGCCTACTTGGGCAACGCCTACGATTATCTTTTTAGAGCAAGGAAAAGAGGTGTATGCCCATCAAGGCTTTATGGATAAAAACACGTTTTATAGGGCGCTTGGGGCTTTTAAACTGGGCGACTCAGAAGCGTTTAAAGTGGCTTTTCAAAGTAAAACGGATGCACCATTTTGTAAGCAATATGACTTGTTTAAAAATACCACAGATGGCGTGTTTATCGATAAACTCAGTGGTGCGAAGCTATTTGATACCAAAGATAGGTTCAACTCTGGAACGGGGTGGTTGTCGTTTAAACAGCCTGTCAAAAACAGCGTAACGTATCATGAAGATAACAGCTACGGTATGCAGCGCACGGAGATACGCTCAAAATCCAGTGGTATCCATTTGGGCCATGTGTTTGCAGGCGAGGGACCCGATGGGCGCGACCGCTATTGTATTAATGCCACAGTGCTAGAATTTGTACCGCGTGCTTTATGATGATTTAAAGATAAAAAAAACCCCTCGTGAGAGGGGTTTTGGGTAACTCAGCGCCATTGGCACTGGGAATGAGGTCGGTACATGGTGTTAGGCAAACTGCATTTCAGGGATATCGCCTTCGACGATTAGCTTACCTGCTGTTTTGCTTATAATTTCATCAACACTAACACCCGGCGCGCGTTCTAGCAAATGAAATGCGCCGTCTTTTACTTCTAGCACAGCTAAATCAGTTACGATTTTTTTCACACAGTTCACACCCGTCAATGGCAGAGTACATGCCTCTAACAGTTTTGAATCGCCGTGCTTGCTGGCATGGGTCATAGTCACAATAATGTTCTGTGCGCCGGCTACTAAGTCCATTGCACCGCCCATGCCTTTAATTAACTTTTTCGGGATCATCCAAGAAGCAATATTGCCTTGTTGATCTACTTCAAATGCACCAAGAACCGTCAAGTCTACATGACCACCCCTGATCATGGCAAAGCTATCGGCACTATTAAATATTGCTGCACCTGTCGCTGCTGTCACGGTTTCTTTACCCGCGTTGATCATATCAGCATCAACTTGGTCTTGTGTTGGGTATGGACCCATACCCAATAAGCCATTTTCTGATTGCAGCATAACTTCAATACCATCAGGTACATAGTTAGCTACAAGGGTTGGAATACCAATACCTAAATTGACGTAAAAACCATCTTGTAGCTCTTGAGCTACACGCATTGCTACTTGTTCACGTGATAAAGCCATTTTCTTCTCCTTATTTACGCGTAGTAACACGCTCGATGCGCTTTTCAAAGTCGCCTTTGATAACGCGGTTTACGTAAATGCCAGGGGTGTGAATCTGGCTTGGCTCTAATTCACCTGGTTCAACAATCTCTTCAACTTCGGCAACAGTAATCTTGCCCGCTGTTGCTGCCATTGGGTTAAAGTTCATTGCAGTATGGCGAAACACTAGATTGCCATAGCGGTCAGCTTTCCATGCTTTAACAATGGCAAACTCACCCGTGATGGATTCTTCCAAAATGTATGGGCGACCGTTAAATTCTTTAACTTCTTTACCCTCAGCGACTGGCGTACCATAGCCCGTTGCAGTGTAAAAAGCAGGAATGCCCGCACCACCGGCACGCATCTTCTCTGCCAATGTGCCCTGTGGAGTTAGTACTACATCAATAATGCCATCAAGCAGTTGTTGTTCAAATAAAGCATTTTCACCAACATAAGACGCAACAATCTTTTTAATTTGACGGTCATGTAGCAACACACCTAAACCAAAGTCATCAACACCACAATTGTTAGAAACAACCGTTAGCTCTTTGGTTTTTCTACGCTTAATTTCGTTGATCAAGCCTTCTGGAATACCACACAATCCGAAGCCGCCAGCAATGATGGTATCGCCATCTTTCAATCCTTCCATTGCTTCGGCATAGCTTGTTACTACTTTATCGAAACCGGCCATTAGCCCACTCCTAAAGGTTATTTGTTATCTTATGCGACCACAGATGGCTACCCACTTGTGGTCACAATTTTTATTCGTTTGAACACTGAATATTGCTATTGAGTGTTCAGCACTTCGCTTGTAAAGCCAAAGACACCTTGCTAACAGGTTGCTTATTTAGCGCCTCGCAAATTGCCCAGCCAGCTTTGGCTAGTCTTTCTAAATCAATTTGGGGGTTAATGCCAAGTCCTTGTAGTAAGTAAACTACGTCTTCGGTGGCAACATTTCCTGACGCACCTTTTGCATAAGGGCATCCACCTAGACCTGCAACGGCGCTATCAACAGTAGCAATGCCCATTTCCAGCGCTTTACTAATATTAGCTAAAGCTTGGCCATAGGTGTCATGAAAGTGTACCGCAAGCTTGTCAGCACTGATGTGCTTGAGTAACAAGCTCAGTAATGCTTGGACTTTATTAGGTGTACCTACACCGATAGTGTCACCAAGGCTGATTTCGTAACAGCCCATAGCCAACAATTGTTTACACACATCAAGCACCACTTCTGGTTCGACCTCTCCTTGATAAGGACAGCCCAAAACACAGCTCACATAGCCGCGCACTTTTACACCATTGGCCTTGGCTAACTCTATAACTGGTTTGAAGCGTTCAATACTCTCAGCAATCGAGCAATTGATGTTTTTTTGTGTGAAAGCTTCACTGGCAGCGGTAAAAATCGCGAATTCTTTGATACCAGCTTCTAAAGCTGCTTCTGCACCTTTTAAATTAGGGGTCAATGCACTGAGGTTTACCTCTTTAGCTACGTTTATGCCTTTGATCACATCTGCCGAGTCAGCCATCTGTGGCACCCACTTGGGAGACACGAATGCGCCTGCTTCGATGTCGCGCAATCCCGCCGCTGCGAGTGCATTGATAAGGTTTACCTTTTGCTCTGTCGTGACGCTGGCTTCATTTTGTAAACCATCTCGTGCACCGACTTCAACAATTCGTACCATATCTGGATAAGCCATGTTATGCCTCCAATGGTTCAACAATCGCTAGCATGTCACCGTGGCTTACCAGTGCACCTTCAGCAAAGCAGTAGCTTGTTAGCGTGCCGTCAAATGGTGCGTTGAGCGTGTATTCCATCTTCATTGCTTCAATGACTACTACCGCATCGCCCTTACTGACTTTGCTATTGAGACTTTGCAAATGTTTTACCACAGTACCGTTTAGAGGCGCTGCTAGGGGTGCGGCCTCATGTTCGTGTTCACTAATGTAATGTTTAGACTTAAGTTCAAAGCTATGTGCGTAAGCTTGATACATCACCGTTATTAAATCTTCATCAACAAGCACATTCGCTTGGTACTTTTTACCATCAATTACAGCATTAAGCTGAGTTTGCTCAAGTGATGCACTGATGTTGATTGCTTTACCGTTGTACTCAACACTTATCAAGCCGTTGGTTAAAGTGGCCTCAACGGGCCCATCAAAAAATGGCACATTCACTTTTGCACTTTGATTTAGTCTAAAACCCAGCTCACTTTGCCAAGGTGTTTTATTTGCACGGGGCATGGCATGTTTTATAAATGCTGCTACCGCAAGCAAGGTCATCGGTGCCAGTGGCTCAGGTTGCTGGGTAAGCGTTTCAGTTTGGCTATCAATAAAGTGCGTATCTGGCGCGCCTGCCATAAATGTAGGGTGGCCTGCCAAGTAGTGTAAAAATGCAACATTGCTTTTAACACCAGCAAGGTGGACTTCTTCAAGGGCGTGGTGCAGTTTTAACAACGCCGTTTCGCGGTCTGGTCCATGAACGATAAGTTTTGCGATCATCGGATCGTAAAATGAGCTGATCTCTGCACCGGTTTGTACGCCAGTATCGATACGCACACCTTCACTTTCTTTAGGGAATGATAGATGCGTTAACTCTCCCGAGAACGGCATAAAGTTTTCGCGCGGATCTTCTGCGTAGATGCGCGCTTCAAAGCTGTGACCTGTTAGGGTGATTTGCGCTTGAGTCAGCGGCAGTGTTTGATTATTTGCCACGCGAATTTGCCATTCGACTAAATCAAGGCCTGTGACCATTTCTGTCACTGGATGCTCTACTTGCAAGCGAGTGTTCATTTCCATAAAGAAGAACTCATCACCACAAAGCAAAAACTCCACCGTACCTGCACCGCGATAGTTAATGGCTTGGGCACAACGCACAGCGGCTTCGCCCATTTCTTTGCGAAGTTGGTCAGACAGTCCCGGAGCAGGGGCTTCTTCGATAACTTTTTGGTGACGACGCTGTAATGAACAATCGCGATCACCTAAATATACACAGTTGCCATGGTTATCGGCAAAAACTTGTACTTCAACGTGGCGTGGGGTGTCGACATAACGCTCTAACAACACCAAATCGTTACCAAAACCTGCTAGGGCTTCACGTTTTGCGCCATCTAAAGCTGCTAAAAACTCTTTGCTTTCACGCACTACGCGCATGCCCTTACCGCCGCCGCCAAAGGCAGCTTTGATCAGTACGGGATAGCCAATTTTTTCGGCTTCAGAGGCGAGAAAGTCGCTGTCTTGATTTTGTCCGTAGTAACCTGGGACCAATGGGACATTGGCTTGTGCCATGATTTCTTTAGCACGAGTTTTAGACCCCATAGCTTCAATAGAGCTGGCAAGCGGGCCAATAAAAGCGATGCCAGCTTGCTCACAAGCATTGGCAAATTGATCATTTTCTGACAAAAAGCCATAACCTGGATGCACGCAATCAGCACCTGCAAGCTTTGCCACTTCGAGTATTTTATCAGCAACTAAGTAAGAATCTTTACTCGGTGCAGGTCCAATGTGATACGCCTCGTCAGCAAGCGATACATGCAAAGCATTAGCATCTGCATCTGAATAGACTGCGACCGTTTTTAAACCAAGGCGCTTGGCCGTTTTCATTACGCGGCAGGCAATTTCACCACGGTTTGCAATGAGGATTTTTTTCAACATGATTGATCCTTTACTGTTTTGCCGCGTTTTGCCAACTTGGCGCACGCTTTTCAAAAAAGGCACTTAGCCCTTCTTGCCCTTCTGGGCTTACACGAATTTCGGCAATGCGTTTGGCGGTATGAGCTATCAATTGTTCATCAATTGTTTTATTCGCCACTTCATTAATCAAGGCTTTAGCAGATTTGACTGCGGCCGGACCATTGTTAAGCAGCGTATCAATAAAATGTTGTTCGCTTTTATTGAGGTCATCACTGATTTCATGAATTAACCCAAGAGCCAATGCTTGCTCTGCCTTAAACACTTCCGCGGTTAAGAAGTAACGACGAGCTTGACGCTCCCCAATTGCTTTGATCACATATGGGCTAATTACAGCGGGGATCAAGCCAAGTTTAACTTCGCTCAAACAGAATTTGGCATCAGGACTGGCAATAGCGATGTCACAGCAGGCAATCAGCCCGAGCGCTCCACCAAATGCCGCACCTTGTACTAAGCACACTGTTGGGTGAGGAGACGTGGCTAGCACCGACATAAGCTTGGCTAGCTTTGCAGAGTCTGCTACGTTTTCTTCGTAGTTGTTATCAGCCATAGACTTCATCCAACCAAGGTCTGCACCTGCTGAAAAGTGCTTACCTTGGGTCTTTAGCACTAATGCTCTGATATCAAGTCCGTTGGCATGTTCAATACATTGGATCAACTCGGCAATAACGCCATCATCAAAGGCATTATGTTTTTCGGGGCGACTTAACTCTAAAATCGCCACTTTTGTTTTTGCTATGGTTAAAGTGACCGACATAGTCTGCTCCTATTACATTCTAAAGATGCCAAACTTTGACTCTTTATGTGGTGCATTGGCGGCCGCTTCAAGCGCAAGTCCTAACACCGTGCGCGTGTCGGCAGGGTCAATGATACCGTCGTCCCACAAACGAGCACTAGCATAGTAAGGGTGGCCTTGTTTTTCATATTGCTCAATGATTGGCTTTTTGAACTGGGCAACTTCTTCATCATTCATACTTTGACCTTTACGTGCCAAACCATCTTGACGTACTTGTGTTAATACGCCAGCAGCTTGCTCACCGCCCATCACAGAGATGCGCGCGTTTGGCCACATCCACATCATGGTGGGTTCATAGGCTCGGCCACACATACCGTAGTTGCCAGCGCCGTAAGAGCCGCCGATGAGGACGGTGAATTTTGGCACATCGGCACACGATACCGCAGTTACCATCTTCGCACCGTGCTTAGCGATACCTTCAGCTTCGTATTTTTGACCCACCATAAATCCGGTGATGTTTTGTAAAAACAATAGCGGAATATCACGTTGCGCACACAGTTGAATAAAGTGAGCCCCTTTTTGTGCTGACTCAGAGAATAAAATGCCGTTGTTTGCGACAATCCCAACTGGGTGGCCGTAAATCTCTGCAAAGCCAGTTACCAAAGTTTCACCAAAATAGCGTTTAAACTCATCAAACTGAGAGTCATCAACGATACGAGCGATAACTTCGCGCACATCAAATGGCTTTTTCAAATCAGTACCAACAATACCGTAGACTTCACGAATATCGTAACGAGGTGGTTTAACGTCTTTTAGAATAGGGCGAGTAGGGCGTTGATGATTAATACGAGCAATACACTGGCGCGCAATTGAAAGCGCATGCTCATCATTTTCAGCATAGTGATCGGCAACACCCGACGTTTTACAGTGTACATCAGCACCACCTAGGTCTTCTGCGCTTACTTCTTCACCTGTGGCCGCTTTAACAAGCGGTGGGCCCGCTAAGAAAATCGTACCTTGTTCTTTGACAATAATACTCTCATCGGCCATCGCTGGTACATAAGCGCCACCTGCGGTACACAAGCCCATTACCACGGCAATTTGTGGGATACCTTTGGCAGACATGCGTGCTTGGTTGTAGAAAATACGGCCAAAGTGCAGTTTGTCTGGGAACACTTCGTCTTGCTCCGGCAAGTTCGCACCGCCCGAATCCACGAGATAAATACAAGGAAGGTGACAGCGTTCTGCGATTTCTTGCGCGCGTAGGTGCTTTTTAACCGTCAACGGAAAGTAGGTTCCGCCTTTTACGGTCGCATCGTTACCGACTATCATGCACTCCACGCCTTGCACTCGACCAATTCCTGCCACTACGCCAGCACAAGGAATATCTTGCTCATAAACGCCAAATGCGGCAAATTGCGAAATTTCTAAAAAGGGAGAACCTTCATCAAGTAGCGTGTTGATTCGATCGCGAACAAAGAGTTTTCCGCGGCTTTGATGACGGGCGATAAGTTCTTCACCACCACCTTGAGATAATGTAGCGACTTTGTCGTTTAAATCAGCAACCAGCGAAGCCATTGCTTCGCTGTTTGCTTTAAACTGACTGTCGTGAGGGTTAACCGAAGAGTTAAGTACAGTCATTTGGTATTCCTTAGCGGCTTTCTGTGAAAAGCTCTCGTCCAATTAGCATGCGGCGAATTTCCGACGTACCTGCGCCAATTTCATATAATTTTGCATCGCGAAGTAGGCGACCAGTTGCATATTCATTGATGTAACCGTTGCCCCCTAAGATTTGAATGGCATCAAGGGCCATTTTGGTTGCAAGCTCAGCGGCATAAAGGATAGCGCCTGCTGCATCTTTACGAGTTGTTTCACCTCGGTCACAGGCTTTAGCTACAGTGTATACGTATGAACGCGCTGCATTCATTTGTGTGTACATATCCGCCACTTTGCCTTGAATAAGCTGGAACTCACCAATTGATTTGTTGAACTGCTTACGCTCATGAATGTAAGGAACAACAATGTCCATACATGCTTGCATGATACCTAATGGGCCCGCCGCGAGTACTACACGCTCGTAGTCCAAACCGCTCATGAGCACTTTTACGCCTTCGTTTAATTGACCAAGAATATTCTCTTCTGGTACTTCACAGTCTTCAAACACTAACTCACAGGTGTTTGAACCGCGCATACCCAGTTTGTCTAGCTTTTGTGCTGTCGAGAAACCAGGGAAGTCTTTTTCAACCAAAAATGCGGTAATACCTTTTGAACCAGCTTCTAAGTCGGTTTTAGCGTAAATAACTAACACGTCAGCATCAGGACCATTGGTGATCCACATTTTGTTGCCGTTTAGAATGTATTTGTCGCCACGCTTTTCCGCTTTCAATTTCATTGATACAACGTCAGAACCTGCGTTTGGCTCACTCATTGCAAGGGCACCGATGTGTTCACCGCTGATAAGCTTAGGTAGATATTTGCGTTTTTGCGCTTCGTTACCGTTACGGTTAATTTGGTTAACGCATAGGTTTGAGTGAGCGCCATAGCTGAGGCCGATTGATGCACTCGCTCGGCTGATCTCTTCCATCGCAACAACGTGCTCAAGATAGCCCATTCCTGCACCACCAAATTCTTCTGGTACGGTGATACCTAATAAACCCATATCGCCAAATTGTGGCCATAATTGGTTAGGAAAGCTATTTTCTAAATCTGTTTTTTCAGCCAATGGCGCAATTTCAGCGCTTGCGAAACTGTTTACATGGTCACGGATCATATCGGCGGTTTCGCCTAGACCAAAGTTCATTTCTTTATATAAAGATACGGTGCTCATACTATTTATCCTGTGAGAGATTATTCTTCTAGATTCTTTAACGTGTCGCGACAGCGGCGTTCGGCAGTTACCAACTCCATTAACACCACTTTGATGTCATCCATTTGCTGACTTAAATCTGCTTTTTTCTCTTCTATTAATTGCAGCATAGTCGAGAGCTGTTTAGCACTTGATTTGTCAGCATCATACAATTCAAACAAACGGCCAGTCTCAGCCAATGTAAATCCTAAACGTTTACCGCGTAATATCAGTTTTAAGCGTACTCTGTCGCGTTTTGAATATACACGGGTTTGCCCGTGGCGTTCGGGAGATAGCAAGCCTTGATCTTCATAAAAGCGGATGCTTCGCGTGGTGATGTCGAATTCCTTCGCTAATTCACTGATCGAATAGGTTTCTTCGTTATGGTTATCTTGCATGGTTATGTACACATTGACTTCAATACTTATCTGTCCAATATAAGTGAAGTTTACGTAAAGGTAAAGTAATGTATAAAAATACTACTTTCGTACTATCTACGATGAGGGCTCAGAATGTGACAAAAAATAGACATAGAACTGAGTAAAAACGCGCTTTGGAAAGCTTAGTGTGCAACTTATGTTTACAGATCCAGTCAACGCACTTTGCTTGATTTTAGATTTACGTTGGCGTAAACGTAAATATTATGTATGCTCAAATTAATGATGAATCGTTTAAGCAGGGTGCCATATCCAACGGCATCTGTGAATAGGAGTTTAAAATGAGTAATGATGCTGTAGTCATCGTAGCCGCAAAACGTACCCCAATGGGTGGCTTCATGGGCGCTTTAGCCGGCGCAAGTGCAACGGATTTAGGTGCAACCGCTATTAAAAGCGTGATGGCAGAAACTGGTCTAAGTGACGCCTCAATTGAAGAAGTTATCATGGGCTGTGTATTACCAGCAGGTCTTGGTCAGGCGCCAGCGCGTCAAGCTATGTTACATGCGGGTCTTGCTCGCTCAACTGGCGCAACCACGATTAACAAGGTATGTGGTTCAGGTTTAAAAGCTGCCATGCTTGCACATGATTTAATAAAAGCAGGTAGCATTAATTCTGCTATTGCTGGCGGTATGGAAAGCATGACTAACTCACCTTACTTCATTCCAAAAGCGCGTGGTGGTATGCGTATGGGCCACGGTGAGATCAAAGATCACATGATGGCGGATGGCTTAGAAGATGCCTACGATAACAAAGCAATGGGTTGTTTTGCACAAGATACAGCCGATCAATACGGTATTACTCGTGAGCAGATGGATGAATTTGCACTAGGCTCACTTAGCAAGGCCAATGCAGCCATCGACAATGGTAGCTTTGCGGGCGAAATCGCACCCGTTACGCTTAGCACTCGCAAGGGTGATGTTGAGGTAAGCATAGATGAGCAGCCAGGTAACGCTCGTCCTGAGAAAATTCCAAGCCTGCGTCCTGCGTTCAAAAAAGACGGCACCGTAACGGCTGCTAACTCTTCTTCTATTTCAGATGGTGCTGCTGCTCTTATTTTAATGAGCGAGTCTGAGGCGAAACGTCAAGGATTAACACCGCTTTGTAAGGTTGCCGGTCATGCAACGCATTCACAGTTACCGTCTGAGTTTACGTTAGCGCCAGTGGGCGCAATGAATACTTTGCTGGAGCGTACGGGTTGGAGCAAAGACGATGTAGATCTTTGGGAAATCAACGAAGCTTTTGCCATGGTTACTATGCTTGCGATTAATGAAATGGGCTTAGACAGCAACAAAGTTAACGTAAACGGTGGTGCATGTGCACTGGGTCACCCAATCGGTGCAAGTGGTGCGCGTATTCTTGTGACGCTTATTCACGCACTTCGCAATCGCGGCCTGTCAAAAGGTATTGCATCACTATGTATTGGTGGTGGTGAAGCGGTGGCATTGGCGGTAGAAGTCTAATCACACATTTTTAGGGCACCAAGTAATCAGGCAAGATAACTATTATAGCCTTTGGTGCCATGACACATAATTTGGGGAGGAGTGCACTATGCACCAAGTACCTTTATACATCAACGGCGAATTCACACAATCATCAACCGAACAATGGATTGATGTTGTAAACCCTGCAACACAAGAAGTGCTGGCTAAAGTGCCTTGCGCAACACAGCAAGAAATGCGCGCAGCAATTGACTCGGCACAAGAAACCTTTAAAACTTGGAAAGAAGTACCGGTTACTGAACGCTCTCGTATCATGATGCGTTACGCTGCCCTACTAAAAGAGCATCATGACGAGTTGGCAACCATCATTTGTCATGAACTAGGCAAAACCTTTGAAGATGCTAAAGGTGATGTGTGGCGTGGTATCGAAGTTGTTGAGCAGGCCGCAAATGCGCCATCAATGATGATGGGTGAAACAGTAGAAAACGTTGCTCGCAAAATCGATACTTACTCATACATGCAACCGCTGGGCGTATGTGCCGGTGTTACACCATTTAACTTCCCAGCAATGATCCCACTTTGGATGTTCCCGATGGCTATCGTATGCGGTAACACGTTCATCCTTAAGCCATCAGAGCAAGATCCATTAACGCCAATGCGCTTGGTAGAGCTATTCGAAGAAGCGGGCGCGCCTAAGGGTGTACTTCAAGTGGTACATGGCACTAAAGAGCAAGTAGATCACATTCTAGAAGCGCCTGAAATTCGCGCTATCTCATTTGTTGGTTCTTGCGGTGTGGGTCAATATATTTATTCAAAAGGCACACAACATCTTAAACGTGTGCAAGCATGTGTTGGCGCTAAAAACCACATGGTTATCATGCCAGACTCTAAAAAAGAGCGACTTATTAATAACCTAGTTGGCTCATCAGTAGGTGCAGCAGGTCAGCGCTGTATGGGTATTTCTGTTGCGGTGTTTGTCGGTCAGGCCAAAGAGTGGGTAGATGATTTAAAAGCAGCTTTATCAAAGGTTCGCCCAGGTGTTTGGGATGATCCTGAAGCGGCTTACGGTCCGCAAACAACGCCTGCTGCAAAAGCGCGTATTTTATCGCTTATTGCCAGTGCAAAAGAGCAAGGCGCAACCTGTTTGTTAGATGGCTCAGATTTTACCGTTGAGGGTTATGAGCAAGGTAACTGGGTGGGTCCAACGCTATTCACTGACGTAACCACAGATATGGACCTGTACAAAGAGGAAATCTTTGGTCCAGTGTTAGCGTGTATGTTTGTTGATAGTTTGGACGAAGCGATTGCACTTATCAATGCAAGCCCTTACGGTAACGGTACATCACTGTTTACCTCAAGTGGTGCTGCGGCGCGTAAATTCCAACATGAAATTGAAGTAGGTCAAGTTGGTATTAATGTGCCAATTCCTGTGCCACTTCCTTTCTTCTCATTTACAGGTTGGAAAGGTTCGTTCTACGGTGACCAACACACGTACGGCAAGCAAGGCGTGCGCTTTTACACAGAAACAAAAACCATTACCTCACGTTGGTTTGAAGATGACATCGCTTCAGGTCCAAACATGAGTATTGACCTGAAGTAATTCAGCGTTTCAAAAGATTATTAGAATAACTATTAACTAAGCCAGAGTCTCTCTGGCTTAGTCATCAACACAACAAGAGGTCTTTATGGACTTTAATCTAACCGAAGATCAACAGGCATTTGCTGAAACCGCGTATCAATTTGCTATGAGTGAACTGGCTCCTAATGCAGCACTTTGGGACCGCGAGCATATTTTTCCAAAAGACGTGATTAAAAAAGCGGGCGAACTGGGCTTTTGTGGTTTATACACGCCAGAAGAAGCAGGTGGCCTTGGTTTATCACGTTTAGACTCCAGCATTATTTTTGAGCAACTTTCCATGGGGTGTACAGCAACCACCGCGATGTTGACGATTCACAACATGGCCACTTGGATGATTGCAAGTTTTGGAACTGACGCAGTAAAAGAAACCTACATTGACCAACTGGTAATGGGTGAGTTGCTAGCGTCATATTGTTTGACTGAGCCGGGTTCAGGTTCGGATGCTGCATCTTTGAAAACCAAAGCTGTTAAAGAAGGCGATGAATACGTTCTAAATGGCTCAAAAATGTTTATCTCAGGTGCAGGTGAAACTGACGTTTTAGTGGTAATGGCGCGCACTGGCGAAGCCGGACCTAAAGGTATTTCTGCGTTTGTTGTGCCTGCCAATGCCGAGGGTGTGGTGTATGGTAAAGCAGAAGAAAAAATGGGTTGGAACGCCCAACCAACGCGTTTAGTTACACTAGAAAACGTGCGTATTCCTGCCGATCATCTACTTGGCAGTGAAGGTGAAGGGTTTAAGTTCGCCATGCAGGGCCTAGACGGTGGTCGTATCAATATCGCCACATGTTCTCTGGGTACAGCACAGCAAGCACTGAATACCGCAAAACAATACATGCAAGAACGTGAACAGTTTGGCAAGCCTCTGGCTGCATTCCAAGCCTTACAGTTTAAAATTGCCGATATGAATACAGAGCTTGTTGCCGCACGCCAAATGGTGCGTCTGGCTGCATTTAAATTAGATACCAATGATAGTGAGAAAACCACGTACTGCGCCATGGCGAAACGCTTTGCCACAGATGTGGGCTTCAAAGTGTGTGACGACGCGCTGCAAATTCATGGTGGCTATGGTTATATCAAAGAATATCCATTAGAGCGTCATGTGCGTGATGTACGCGTACACCAGATATTAGAAGGTACTAACGAAATCATGCGTGTGATCATCGCACGTCGTATTTTAGCCGAAGGCGCTGCAAGCGTTTTATAAGGAGAACATCATGAGTGCACAATTAAAGCTTGAAAAACAAGGTAACACCGCAATTATCACCATGAGTAACCCGCCAGCGAACACTTGGACTCGTGATACATTGGTTGGTTTAAAAGAACTTGTAAACGAATTAAACGCAGATAAAAACATCTACGCACTTGTGGTAACAGGCGAAGGCGAAAAGTTCTTCTCAGCGGGCGCAGATTTAAATGTGTTTGCCAGTGGTGACAAAGGTGTTGCCGCCGATATGTCACGAGTTTTCGGTGAGGCGTTTGAAACGTTAAGCGATTTTAGAGGCGTTTCGATTGCTGCTATCAATGGCTTTGCCATGGGCGGCGGCCTCGAAGTTGCGCTAGCATGTGATATTCGTATTGCCGAATCACAGGCTCAGATGGCATTACCAGAGGCGAAAGTAGGCCTACTACCTTGTGCGGGCGGTACGCAAAACCTGTCGTGGCTTGTTGGTGAAGGCTGGGCTAAGCGCATGATCTTGTGTGGTGAGCGCTTAAAAGCAGACAAAGCACAGCAGATAGGTTTAGTTGAAGAAGTGGTCGAAACGGGTGAAGCACTCAATGCTGCAATAGCACTTGCTGAAAAAGTCGGTGAGCAAAGCCCTGTTGCGGTAACAGCCTGTAAAGCACTGATCCAAAAAGGTCGCACTGGCACAATCAATAGCGCATTGCCGTTAGAACGAGAGCTATTCGTAACCCTGTTTGATACGCAAGATCAAAAAGAAGGCGTTAATGCATTCTTAGAGAAACGCAAACCAAACTGGGTGAATGGATAATGGCAAAATTACAGTTATTAAATGAGCCTGATGCGCCAGTTCTTTTTGAACTGGCAGATTGCGACAATGGAATGCAAATCGCATTTGCAACATTGAACGTACCAAAAGCGCTCAACGCACTTAATTTGGATATGATCCGCTTACTCGCACCACAGTTAGATGCATGGTCAAAAGACGATAAAGTCGCGATAGTGGTGCTCAAAGGTGAGGGCGAAAAAGCTTTCTGTGCAGGTGGTGATGTTGTCAGCCTGTACAAGGCCATGGCTGCTAATGATGGTAACGACTACGTGCAAACATTTTTTGCACAAGAGTACCGCTTGGATTATCAAATTCACACCTATGAAAAGCCAATCCTACTTTGGGGTAATGGCATTATCATGGGGGGCGGCCTTGGTTTGATGGCTGGCGCTAGCCACAAAGTGGTTACCGAGTCTGCGCGTATTGCTATGCCAGAGATCACGATTGGACTATACCCCGATGTAGGTGGCAGCTACTTCCTAAACAAAATGCCACAGGGTGTTGGGTTATTTTTAGGATTAACTGGTGCATCAATCAATGCCAGTGATGCTCAATATGTAGGTTTGGCTGATCACTTTGTTGATGCAGACAAGTACGGTGAGTTGGTGGCTGGTTTGTTGGGGGTTGATTGGAGCAGCACAGCACAGTCAAACCACGAAAAGCTCACTCAGTCATTACAAGAGCTAGAACAAGCGTCTTCACAGCCACCACACAGTGCGCTGCAAAGCATACAAAACCAGCTCAATGAGCTTAACTCATTGGACTCGCTTCAAGCGCAAGTCGATTATATTTTGACACTACCAAGTGACGACAATAAATGGTTAAGCAAAGCGCAGAAGTCACTTAAACATGGCTCTGCATTAAGTGCTGTTTTGGTGAGTGAGCAATTAAAAGCCGGTCAGGGAAAAAGCCTCAAAGAGTGCTTTATGTTTGAGCTGGGTATGTCGGTTCAAGCAGGTCAAAGTGGTGAGTTTCAAGAAGGTGTGCGTGCTTTGTTGATTGACAAAGACGGTACACCAAAATGGCAATTTAGCTCAGTCAGTGATGTAACAGATGAAGCTGTTGCTGCGTTTTTAACGCCGAAATGGTCGGACGATACGCACCCATTAGCGGATATGTAAGGAGCAAAACATGGCAAAGATAGGATTTATTGGGCTCGGTAACATGGGTGGGCCAATGGCCAGCAACCTTGTGAGAGCAGGTCACTCAGTCACTGTGTTTGATTTAAGCGAAAGTGCCGTTGCAGAATTGAGTTCGCAAGGCGCACAAGGTGCAAGCAGTGTTGAACAAGTATGCGAAGACGCGGACTTTGTTGTAAGCATGCTGCCTGCGGGTAAACATGTACGTATGATCTACTGTGGCGAAAATGGTCTTATCAATCATCTAGATAAGTCAACTTTGGTAATTGATTGCTCTACAATTGATGCGGAATCTGCGCAGTTTGTGGGTAATGAATTAGCAAAGGCAGGCGTGAGCTTTGTTGATGCGCCGGTATCTGGTGGTGTTGCCGGTGCAGCTGCGGGAACATTGACTTTCATCGTAGGTGGTTCAGAGGCTGACTTTAATCGTGCTAACAGTATCTTAACGGATATGGGAAAGAACATATTCCATGCCGGTAACATAGGTGCAGGCCAAGTCGCTAAAATTTGTAACAATATGCTGTTGAGCATATTGATGGCAGGAACGAGCGAAGCGTTGCAAATGGGCATTGACCATGGCTTAGACCCAAAAGTACTCAGTGAAATCATGTTAAACAGTTCAGGTCGTAACTGGACACTTGAGGTGTATAACCCATGCCCGAATGTGCTAGAAAACGTACCAAGCTCAAATGGGTATAAACCAGGTTTTATGGTTGACCTGATGGCAAAAGACTTGGGGCTAGCACAGCAAGCCGCGCAACAAACAAATTCAGCGACACCACTTGGTGCAATGGCCAAAAACCTCTACAACTTGATGCAAAATCAAGGTAAAGGCGCTGAAGATTTTAGTGCAATTTTTAAATTATATAGTGAAAAGTAAACCCTATGGATATTAATAATAAAACCGTAGTGATCACCGGTGGCGCGCAAGGCTTAGGTTTTGCAATGGCCACTGAGCTTGCAAAATCTGGTGCAAAACTGGCACTGATTGATATGCAAGAGGAAGTGTTAGCAAATGCTAAAGCACAGCTGACAGCGCTGGGCGCAGAGGTACACACCTATGTGGCCAATGTCAGTGTTGAAAGTGAAGTTGAAGCGGTATTTAATGCAATACAAGCGGATAGTGGCAATATTGCCGTGCTTATCAATAACGCGGGCATTTTGCGCGATGGCCTATTGCTTAAAGCCAAAGAAGGCAAAATCGTTGATAAGATGGCGTTATCGCAGTTTCAGTCTGTGATTGATGTAAACCTGACGGGCGTGTTCCTGTGTGGTCGTGAGGCGGCTGCAAAAATGGTGGAAGCGGGCGAAGGTGGCGTGATCATCAATATGTCGAGTGTTGCTCGTTCTGGCAACATGGGGCAGACCAATTACTCGGCTGCAAAGGCGGGTGTAGTGGCTATGACGACGAGCTGGGCAAAAGAGTTGGGCCGTTTCGGTATTCGTGTTGGTGCGATTGCACCGGGCGTGATCCGCACCACGATGACAGACGCAATGAAGCCAGAAGCTAAAGAGCGCTTACTGAAAATGAAACCAGTAGGGCGTTTAGGCGAAGCACAAGAAATCGCTCACACTGCGAAGTACATCATTGAAAACGACTTTTTCACAGGTCGTGTAGTAGAGATTGACGGCGGTATTCGCTTGTAATCAAGCGTGAGTTTATAATTTGAAAAGGCATGTACTTTTTGGTACATGCCTTTTTTATTTGTCGATAGGACTGTTTGTGTAGGCAAATGTATCGCCAATTACGTGAGTATAAATTTGTGTAGTTTTAACGTCTTCATGCCCAAGCAACGTTTGTACAGTGCGTATATCTGAGCCAGATTGTAACAATTCAGTCGCTAATGAATGCCTAAAAGTGTGCGCTTTTACTCGCTTACATATGTCCGTCTTTAGTAAAGCGACACGCAGTGCTTTGCGAAAAGTTGTTTCATGTAAGTGGTGTTGGCATATGTAGTTATCATACGGATGCACACATCGTGTGCTTGAAGGAAATAGATATTGCCACGTGAAATCTTTCACTGCATGCTGATATTTTCTGACAAGAGACGCTGGCAAAGACGCCATGCCAAAGCCTTCGCTTAGATCGCGCTTATGTAATTGTTTTACCTTTTCTATTTGTTGTTGTAATGGCTGATGCAAACTTTTTGGTAGTAGCGTGTAGCGGTCTTTTTTACCCTTGCCCCTAAACACAAAAATTGTACCTTGATTAAAGTCTAAATCTTTCACTCTCAAGGATAACGCTTCATTTATACGTAAGCCGCTACCGTATAGCATGTTCGCGATGAGTGCATATTTGCCATGCAAATGACTAATTATTTGTGTTGCTTCATCATGTGTGAGTACGGTAGGCAATGCTTTTTCTACTTGGCTAGAAGCGTAATTTAAACCTTTAATTTCTCGTTGTATGATATAGCGATATAAAAATATGATGGCGCATAGCGCAAGGTTTTGAGTTGCAGCACTTACAAGCCTGTTACAAGCTAAATGATTAAGAAAACGCTCAATCTCAACGTTGCTCATTGCTTCTGGGTGGCGCTTATCATTAAACAAAATAAACCGTTTGATCCAATGTAGATAAGCTTTTTCAGTTTTCAAACTATAGCGACGAGTTCTAAGCTCAACACGTACAGACTCCAAAAAAGGTGACTTGTTCATCGTAAATCCATTTACTGTGGTTTTGTACAGGTATAATTTAAGGCATCAAATTTTGCAACTAGAGACCCCGTTAATTTATGTTTCGATTGTACGACCCAAGGCTCGAAAGGTAGCCTATCTAATTGATTGTAATTAGATTCGACTATTTCAGGTAGATTGACTTATTCGCGTTTAAGTAGATTCTCGTTTTGTTTTAAGGTGGCTGTTGGCTTTTTAAGGGCAAAATAGAAGTTAACATGCTAATATTCGGCGTAATTAAAATTTATAATTGGTGTGTATTAGGGCTAATGGGTAGAACATTAACGCGAATTCACGCTAATACACTGTTAGTTTTTAAAATAAGGGGCAGTAGTTGGATTTAAAATTAATTGAACTCGTTATTCCACTAGGAGTACCTGGAGTCGCTTTAATTGTTTTTTACCTAATATCTAAGAAATTTGATATTAAGCTATCAAAACTTGGTAAAAAAACTTCAGCAGCATTTGCATTTGTTTTTCTTCTTTTTGTAGGGGGCGTTGTATTAACAACACTTTATTTTTGGAAACCAATTGAAACCACATCAAAAAATAACATTATAGAACGAAGCTACATTAAAGAATCAAAATACACTCATAATGGAGAGGTTACTATTATTCGAGAAATAGAACGAAATGTTCAATATGACTTAATAGAAGTAAGCTCAAAAAATTTAATAGTTGGTGTTTTTTCTGTTTATGATTGGTTAGAGGATAATTACCCAGCCTACCAAAGGCTATCTCAAGCAATAATGCTATTACCTGTTGATAAGAGTGATAAAAAAATACCAATGGATGAAATCGTGATAAAGCTTAAATCTGGTCATGAGAAAAAGATTTATGTTAACAACGATACATTGTGGGCAAATAGTAATAAAAATACGCTAGAGCATTTAAATGAAACATTGAAAAAAAATTACAATATAAGTATGTCCAATTAAAAACTAACAAGGGTTTTCAAGTCGGACAAATTACAGTTGGCTTTTTGTTCGTACCTCACTTATTTTAGCCAACTGTAATTTGCCGCTTAAAACGGCGTTAGGCATCAAGGAATATTATGAAATATCTATTTTCCATACTTTTTATAATAGGTGCTTTCACCTCATGCATTGGTGGATATCACTTGGGAATAAGTCTTGATCCAGAATGGTTTGCTAGATTCGGTTCTTTAGTTGTTCTTTTTGGTGTTTGTAGTGAATATGAGCTCTATAAAATAGAAAAAGAAAAGTTATTTGGGCAGTTAAAAGGACAAGGAGCATCTGTGTTTGGTGGTAGCGGTATACCAGACTTAACACACAGTTCAGGGCACAACTTGCTTTCAGCTTTATCTCATTTTGCTGTTTTTGTAGGGACGATTGTCTGGGGATTCGGTGATAAATTCTTGATTTGGATAGGCAACTAAAGAATGCCTAACAAGTTGCTCAAGTTCGTTCGTAAACTCACTGGGACAATTAACAGTTGGCTTGGCGCTTCGCGCAAGTATAGCCAACAGTTAATTGCCTCTTAGTAAAGCGTTACACGGTCTAAGCGATGAAGCGGTGTATATTCTGTAATCAGGACTGCAGTGGGGCGAGGCGAGCGAAGGAACACATTATTCCTGATCACCTTCAGCAGAAATACGGATTGGCTAAAGAAGGGCTTTCGAATGCTCACTCCAAGATAGTTAGTGGAGATTTTGCTGGTGGCCATATATCTAATCTGCCAATCGAGCGTGAACTTACTTACTCAGGATTTCTTGCTGGTCGAATATGCAAAACCTGTAACAACGGGTGGATGTCGAAATTAGAAAAGGAGGTCATCCCTCTTATTTATAAACTTATCGACGGTGAAACGGACATAAATCAAATAACACAGAAAGAACGGAATAGCCTAGCTCGCTGGGGTTTTAAAACCACCGCCGCGTTGAGTAGTTCTACAAATGCCCCTCAAAACTTCGTTTGTGAAACTCATTCTAAAGAATTTTACTCTAGCGGCGGAATAGCAATTCCAAAAAATGTGGGGATCTTTGCTGCCACCACCAAAGAGTCAGAGTATCTTTGGAGTTTTAGTCCAACTTGGCATATCACAGCACATAGCGACATACCGCAAGAGCTATTGCAGTTTATGCAGCAGAAATCTTACAAGGTACTTCTTCAGATGGGGCACCTGATGCTGGCCGTATGCTGGTGGCCATTCAATACCATCACGTACACTTTAGAATCTTGGGCTGGAATCGAATTATCGGGTCTTAGCAACTGCATTACCAACAATGAAGATTGCAGGAAATTCTTTGACAAAGAAAACGATGCGTTTTTAATGGCAATAGGAGCTCAAATATGAGCTTCGCGTGTAACAAGCCGCTCAAATTCGTTCCGGCCACAAAAAGCGTGGCCTCCACCGGACTCGCTAACGCTCGCCGTTTAGCGGGGCGTTATATTTACAAGGATATTCGATGAAAAATTTACTGATAGTTATCACAGTTTTGCTTTTTAGCGCTTGCGCTAGCATAAAAAAGGATTTTGTATTTGACGGTTCAACAATTGAATCAACTCAAGATGGCATTTCTAAAGTCGCAAAGCGTTTAAAGGCTGCTGAACAAATAGAATTTATGATGGCCTTAATGGCAATTCAATTTTCAGATGTTAAAAGTGTTAATGACGTAATTGATGATCCTACAATGATTAATGAATTGAATTATTTCATTATTGGCAAAAAAATTGACGGATTAAATTACTACGGTGTCTTAGATTTAGCGAAGATCTCACCAACTAAAGTTAGTATAGAGACAAAATAAATATAACAAGCAATTCAACAGTGATGAAAAACTTGGTGGCTATTCGCTTCGCTCAATTTTAGCCCACAATTTTTTACCCGTTAATCGGGCGTTAGCGTGCAAGGAAAGGAGATGTGGTGAGTTTCAAAACAGTCGATGGAAAATTAGTCCCTTATACATTTAAAGATCACTTTAAAGAGTACCTTGCTTACGGAACTTTTCTTGCTGTAATAGGCTGTATAGTTGCTGCATTTTATTATTTTGATTGGAGCTTTCAAAAGGTTATACAGACAATTTTTGGTCTGTGGATGGCATATTGCGCTATTGCAGCTGGTTCAATTGTGGTTTACTACTGTCTAGAAGCCTTGTTTCAAAAATATAATATTAAAAGTAAAATCTTATTTTGGTGCGCGTTTCTTCTACTGGCTATTCTCGCAATCCCAATTATGTTTATTTTACAAAACTCGTGTGATTTTAATATATTAATTGGGCAATGCAATTAAACACGCTAACAAGGGTTTTCAAGTCGGACTCGTAACAGCTGGCTCGGTTCCGCTTCGCTTCACATTATAGCCAACGATTACTCACCGCTTAAGGCGGCGTTAGGTGTTTCGAGAGTTAGAATGTCTTTTCTAAGTAAATTATTTCGTTGGGAGCGAGGAAGGCAAAACACTGGCTACGATAAAATGTTACTTTGCGGAGCAAGCTGGCCGATAAAGTTTGATACATATTTGCTTAAGTTTCCTGAAGGTAGCGAAATACCAC
>NZ_JAKFZQ010000012.1:0-144045 GCF_021654245.1 Pseudoalteromonas sp. MMG022
ACATCGCCAGGTCCTATTTAAGTAAAAAGCCCGATTCGAAAGAGTCGGGCTTTTTTGCGTTTTTGGGTCTGTAGGCCGTGATAAGCACAGCGCCATCCGACGTTTAAGAGAGTCCCTCGGCATTCTATAACCCTCGGCATTCTATAAAATGGCTCACTTCACCTTGCGCAAAGGAAACGCCCTCACTGCGTTCGTTATCGTTAACCCTTTGCACCCAACTTGCGTAAAAGCTACGGACTTCATCCGTAATTTTGCACCCCACGAGTGTTTCTATTATTCGAATACACTGCACATTGGCTATATGAAAAGTGAGTGTTGTTGCAATAGAGAATTTCAATAGTTGCAATTGGTATACGATTTAAATTAAGCTGAATATGAATATATTCATATGTCGATAAAGGATCTGTATCGGTGTTTAACCTTGTAGTTGTTATAGATCCGGCCCGTTGCGTTTCTAAAATCAGTAGCTAGATTTATAGATGTACATAAAAACTGCTCGAAGGTTGTTGGTATGTGTTAGTCATCGAGCGTGTTTATTTGTCCGGCCTATATTGTGCTATGTAAATAAAAGGTGTAGATTGCATGAATACTAATAAAAAGAGTTTTACAATACTATCGAAAAGCTTGTTAAAACAAGTCTTTGGAGGTAACGGCGGAGCAGGTGGTGGTCATGAACCGCCTATTTCTGTTTCCAACGTTATGAAATAGAGGAACAGAGGGGAAAAAGGAGCTTTGTTGCTATGAGTGGCATTTTGGTGCACATAGAATTAACGCTGACGGTGATTAAAATCCTCACGCTTATAATTCTTGGCGCATTTGGCAAGGATTCTATAAGGGCAATGATATTCAACCGCCCAGAATCTGGTAGTGTTGAGCAGTTTGAGCACTCACTATTTGTCTTTGTATTTACTTCAATGGTATTTCAGTTGATAGCCATTGCCATAAGAGATGTAATTTACAGCCTTGATGTAGGTGTGCAGGCCGTTCGGCAAATATTTTACATTAGTTTTAGTATTCACGAAGGCTTGTTCATGGTTGCGGTGATTCAATGGCATAACTTTAAGAAATGTAACTTTGCTAAAATTACGACCTACGGATTTTACGTATCAGGTATGTTAGTTATTCTACTGATGTCACGGTATGTTGATCGGGTGGTGTTTGGCACGGATGTTCTTAAAGTTATATATACCCAAATAGTGGTATTAACCAATGTATTTATGTGCTTACTGATGGCAGCTTACCCTATGCAAAAATTGCTTCAGTTTATAACCTTTAAGTTTAAGCCATCAAGTCGCCAGTGAGGCGATTAAAACCTCTAAAATTGACGATGTGAAAGTAAATAAATGAGGGAGGTTCATATAGGTGAACCTCCCTCATTGGGCTAGTAAACGTTGATATTGTTATGGCGCATTAGAAGGCATATGTACTTCTACTTCCTGACCCGTTGATAGACGCTCAGCACCACGTACTGCAACCGAGTCTCCGACCTTTAACTCATTTTCTCCTAGAGCCTTAATCGCAACATACTTTCCCTGTCCTTTTCCCACTTCTACTTGGATTTGCTCAGCCTTGTTGTCTTCATTAATACGCACCACATGGACACCCTGCTTTCTGAGTATTAATGCATCTCGATTGACTAGTAGCTCAGGCTTTCCCGAGCTTAGCGGTAAGGTTACATCCACTAATTGACCTGCGGCCCATTTTCGTGCAGTTTGCTTTGGCAAAGTTGCCCGCACTTCAAAAGATTGTGAACGCGGATCTGTTGCTGGAATAATTGCTGTAATGGATGCCTCTACATGGCTTGAGAGATCTGTGTTACTTGTTGCTATTGGTAGTGTTACACCATTGTCTAGGCTACTTAGATATTTGACCGGTACATAAAATCTAGCTTCCAAGTTTTCAATATCGATTAACCGCACTAGCTTGTCGGCACGGTTAATATCTTGCCCAGAGCGATTAAAACGTTCACTGACCACACCTGAAAAGGGAGCCTTGAGTGTTGAACGTGCGATTTTATCAGCGATCACGCGCAGCTCAATCTTCGCAAGTTGGATATCTGACTCAGCAAGGTCGTGCTGCTGTTTAACACTATCAACCTGACTTGCGGCTGCACTACTAGTTTGGGCTAATTGGGTTAAACGCTTCAACTCCTGCTTATGAAACTGCAGGTTAATTTTGGCTCTATTAAGCATCTCTTGTTGACGAGCTTGTTCTAGCTCTAATGGTAAAGTGTCGATGCGAGCTAGTATGTCACCTTTGGTAACTGTGCTGCCTGGTTCGACAACAAAGGTGAGTAGACCACCAACGCCAGCGGTTAGCGTAACATCTTGCTTGCCGTATAACGTACCGTGTAAAAGTATTGAGCTTCCGAGCGGAGCCATAGATACCGTCTCGACAGAAACTGGAGATTTTGCAAATGTTGGCGTAGTAAATGTAACCATAAGTGCAAGCAGCAGTGTGCTAACAACAGGTCTGCTTAAATTTAGGTGTCTTTTAAATAACAACATAGTAATTTCTCTATTGGTTGGCGACTAAATTGAGTTTAGGTTGGTTGCCTCTTAGGCGATCGCCGTCAATAGGCGCTTTTTGTTTTCCCAGTTGTAGCAGACTGGGCATGAGTAATAACGTGAATAAAGCGCTAATTGCCATACCTCCAACTATTACAGTAGCCAAGCCTCTATATATTTCAGAGCCGACCCCAGGCATCAACATTAATGGCAGCATTCCAAATAGACTTGTGAGGGTGCTTAAGTAAACGGGGCGTGCTCGAAGTAAAACGGCTTGTTGCACCGCTTGTTTTCTTGAGGCCCCAGCGCGTTCTGATGCTCTAGTCTGGTCGACTAATAAAATGGCATTATTTACAACTAGCCCCAAAAGAATAATAAATCCAATCATGGTGAGAAGGTCTAGTGATTGGAAAGCGAATAAGTTTAGTACATACAGCGCTAGCACCCCCCCTGCAATTGCTAGAGGCATGACCAACAAAACTAGCAGGCTGTCTTTCGCTGATTTAAACAAGGCGGTCATGAGCAGGAATAGGATAAATAGCGCAAGTAGAAAGTTGAGGGTCATTTCTTCGATTGCTGAATTCATCTTTTGAGCATTTCCAGCAAGTATGGCGCTAGCATTTGCTGGTAAGGCGTCTCTAAGTTTTGGCATAACTTCTTCAGACAGAAGCGCTTGAGCTTGTTGCAAACTCATATCTGCCGGAGGCGTTACCACGATGGATACAGTACGCTTCCCGTTAACTCTGCGTAATTGTGTGGGACCAACCGTACGCTCTACTAAGGCAAGTTCACCAAGAGTTTGAATACCCGAGTTGGGAGTTACGATAGGGAGTGCTTGTAGCTCTTCAGGTGTGTTCCATGCGCTTGCCCTGAGGATGACATTCATTCTCTCATTTCCGTTAAAGTATTCGTTCACGAAAAGACCCCCAGTAAATGCTTGAACAGCTTGCGCGACGTCGTTTCTCGTTAAACCAGCTTGGGTGATTCGTCTATCATCGGGCTGCAAACGGAGCTCAGGCTCCGCCAAATCTAATCTTGGTTGTGGCTGAGCGGTGGCTTGTGGCAGCGCTTCTTTAACAGCGGCTAAAGCGACTTGTGCACCACTGATCAGGTCGTCCATGCTTGGGCCAGTTAAATCAATATTAATAGCGCGCCCATCACCACCGTTTGCTACTTGGATCATCGAACCTCTAAACAGGTACACTTGAGTATCCGGTAAATCATGAAAAATCTCTTTACGTGCAACGTCCATTAATTCTTCTACGCGTTGTGGATCATCTGAGTAGATGAAGCCCCCCGCGTTGGAGCCAAAAACATAGAAATTAAAGTCTTTAATTTTCGGTAGTTTTTCGCCCTCATAGTAGGGCATGACTCTCTCTTTTACGCGCTTTGCTATTTCCTCTTCCATAAAGCCAATATTTCCACCAGGTGGTGTGTTTAAACTATAAAAGAAGCCATCCGTAGGTGCTCTAGGCATAAAATCGGTTTGCGGCAGTAAAGTCAATGTTATAGCGACAGAGCTCCCAAGCAAAGTAGTAATCCAGGCGAGCTGCTTTTTTCGGCTGTTGGTCAGTGCCATAATCCACTTTGTTAGCTTGCTCCAGTATTCTAAGTAAGGGTCAACTGTCAGTTCTTTTTCAGGTAAATATTTATTAGCAATGGGTATAATAGTCAATGCGCAGACGAGCGACGCAATGACAGCAATTGATAGTGTCAGTGCTAGGTCAGAAAATAGTTGCCCTTCTACCCCGGCCATAAACATAATCGGTAGAAATATGGCTACGCTAGTCGCGGTTGAGGCGAATAGGGCCCCAGCAACTTGTGTGGCACCCTTAAGTGCGGCTTTGGCGTTGTCTATGCCTTCACTTTTTAATCTAGCTATATTTTCTTGAACTATAATTGCGGCATCTAATACTAAGCCTACAGCAAATGCAAGGCCCGCTAGAGAGATCACATTTAAGCTGCGTTCAAACAAGTTTAGTGCGAGAAATGCCACCATCAAAGAAATGGGGATTGTGACTGCAATGACGAGTGTAGCTCTGAACCCTCTAAAAAATAACCATAATATGCCGCATGCCATCAACACGCCCAAACCAAGATTACTTTTAACTAGCTGTAGCGCGTTGCGAATGTGAACAGATGCATCAAAGCTAAGTTCAATAGACAGTCCTGCCTCTTTAAGTACGCCAGAGTTTAATTCATCTATAGCCTGATTAATGCCATCAAGCACGGCAACAGTGTTTGATTCATTGCTTCGTGAGATGGTGATGTAATATGCTGGTTTGCCGTTTCTGAGCGTCATTGAACGTCTATCTGTAACAGTATCTGCCACACTGGCGATATCGCCAAGGTAGATGGGCCTGTCTCCAGAATAGCCTACTCTCATTGTTGTTAAGCTATCAACGTCGTATTTACCAGTAAAGCGTACCGTATACTGTCGTCTACCCACATCAGCGATGCCCCCTGATACATCGGTAGAAGAAGAAATGGTATTACGAATTTGGGTTAAGCTAATGCCATATGAAGCGGCTTTGTACGGGTCAAATGTCACTCGTAATTCGCGTTGCCTTTGACTATTTAAGTTTACGCGCGACACGCCGGGAATGCGGGCAAGCCTAGGTTCAATAAAGTCCTCAATTTGCTTTTGGTAGACTGCCATATCGAAGTTATCGCGTTCATAATTCAGTGGTAAAACGAGCAAGCTCGCAGCCGTGGGGCCACCTGATCCCGGCCCACCACCACCGCCAGACGTCACGATTGGATCCGTAGCGTCAAGTGGGAGAGGGGGGGCTTGATTGAGGCTGGTAAGTACATCAAGCATTGCCTGCTGCATATCGGCACCTACTGCAAAAGTGAGAGTAATAGTACCGTTGCCCTGATTAATTTGCGTATTGACTTCGAGCGCGCCTGGCGTGTTCTTAACTGCATTTTCAAGCGGTTCGATGATCATAGACTCGATTTCTTCTGGCGCGGCCTGTCGCCACCCAGAAAATATAGTGATCTGTGGTTGTTCAATATCAGGTGTGAGTTGAATTGGCAGTTTAAAAATACTGATCAAGCCAAATAACATAATCAGCACTAATATCACTAACACACTGGCAGGGTTTTTAAGCGAACTACGTGTTAAATTCATAACAACATCCAATCTTTTTCTTTACTCAACAAGTATCAGGTAAAAGAGTGAGCTGCGCTAGCGGCTATTTTTCGCTTTCCACAGGGTACAGCGATTAACAGCCGCTATTTTAAGATAAATAACTAAGTTGCAATAATTTGTAACGAAATTAGATAATTTGAAATACTTTTAGAAACCTAATTTACATGTATTGCTGGACATGAACTAGGATGACTACAATAGGTTGGTAATACTGGAAAGGACAATAAAGTTGGGGGAGGCACATGATAACTTATGCCTACCCCGGAATGCTACAGTGGCTGTGTATCTGCAAACTCAAATGTTGGGTAGTTAGCTGGCTTGAAACGGTTGATGTTGTATAGGAATCGGCTATCTTTTACGGGTAATGTGGCTGATCCATAATCATATTCATTCAGTTTGGCGCGTAATGTCTGATTGTTTACTCCGTCGCCCTGCATTTCGTACCAGCTGATTATATTGGGTGTTACAAAACGGTTATAACCGTTTTCTGCAACTTCTTGATACTTAGCAAATCGTAATGCATGGGTTAACAAACCATCCTTGTGGTAAACGATTTTCAAATGGCCATTTTCGAAAGGTAGCTCACTTGCTGGCTTGGTGTACAGATCCCCATGGGCACTGTAACTACCATGTGTAACTATACCGTCATGGGTCCATACCGCCGCATATTCCCAATCATGTCGATGTCCGCCTCCAAAATAATGGAAAACTTGGTCTTTTTTGAAGTACAACGCATAGAAATGGGCGCAGTATTGTCCCTGAGCATCGTTATGACAGGCGTACCTGTGCACGGTATTGGATGTTTTTAAAAATAAGCTGTCACGACAGTCTCCTCCTAACGTGCCTGAGGTTTTTAGTCCCGCGTTTTGTTGTCCGGTTCGACTGATCCCCGCACTTGGTAAACAACCATCGCCATCAAAGTCAAATACTGGCTCTGTGCCGTTGATGACGTAGCTTGGTGGCAGTGCAGTGTCTAAAGCTAAAAAGTCATTTGCTAAGATGGTATGGCTAAAAAAAGGGGCTGTAAGTAGAGTGAGGCGAAAGAATCTAGCTGTTGTTGTCATAATAATAACTCATCATAATGTTATAAAATTAGAATAAGTTATCAATATGACATAAATGTATACCGCTTGTTAAGTTTTGTGTTTTTGTTCTTTTTGCTGCGACAGGAGCTTGTTCATAAAGTCGCTCTCTACTATTTTTAAAGCAGCCAATACTTCCTCAGGGTCAAGCTCATTTTGCTCAAGCAACATGATAAGGTCAACGGCCAGCTTTACGTGGTTTGGTGCGGTTTCTAGAGAATTATTCATTGCGGAGTCTTTTTCTTTTTTGCTACCTGTTCGCCTGCGAATTTGATTGCTTTTTCTACTAGCTCTTCCATTACGATACGCTCGCTTTGTGGCAAGTAGAAAGCCATATCTACGTCATTTCTGATATAACGGGCGGGCAATTGATTGAGAACGGTACAACAGAAATCAGCCATAACATCTTCATCGTACTTTTCATGTAAGTTGTGCTCTACAATCTTGTCTAAAACGATTTTCTCATAATAGTTATGTACATCATCATGTAATTTCATTTTGCTTACCTGCCGCGTTAGTACATTCAGTCTCTATATCATAATAGCTGGGTTAGCGGTCAGGGCAACAAAAAACTGCTTATGTACATCAACGAGTTGGGTTATATTTTTTTGATAGCCACCCCCCATGGCAGCGGCCATGGGAATATTATTTTGGCGGCAGTAATCCATCACAAGTTTATCACGCGCTAATACGCCATCGAGGCTAACATTCAACAGGCCTAATTCATCTTGCTTATATATATCCGCACCCGCATTGTAAAGGATCAGATCGGGTGAGTGTAGGCGACAAACCAGTGATAATGCTTGATGAACAGTATCTAAATACGCTTCATCTTGGGCATTTGCTGCAAGTGGAAAGTCGTAATCGGATTCAGCTTTGTTGCGAGGAAAGTTTTGTTCACAATGAATCGAACAAGTTATGATATCAGACCGTTCGGTCAAAATACTTGCGGTTCCGTCACCTTGATGCACATCACAGTCAAATATAACGATGGTTTCTGCCAACGCTTGCTGAATTAAATAGCAAGCGGCGACAGCAAAGTCATTGATAATACAAAATCCAGAGCCGAAACCTTTGTGAGCATGATGATAACCCCCACTTAAGTTGGCAGCGACTCCATGTTTCAACGCACAATTTGCAGCTTCAATGCTGCCACCAACAGAATACAGAGTACGTTCAACAAGCGCTTTAGACCAAGGAAAGCCCATTTTCCGAATTGCTTTTTCTGATAATGTGCCGTTTATAAAGCTCTGTACGTAGTTTGCATCATGGCACAACAAAAGAGATTCTATGTTGACTTTACTAGGGCAAACCAGCTTATTCTGTAATTGTAACTGCACTAATTGGTCTTTTAGCAATACATATTTTTGTATTGGAAAACGATGCCGAGGCGGTAGTGACAATGCGGAGTAAGATGGGTGATAGAATAACATTAGCGATTTTGTTGTTTTTCAACTTGCTGAATCTTGGCTTCCGTTTCTGAAATGGCTTTTCTACAGCGCCCAAGTCTAGCGTGCAGAGCGAGGATCTCTTGGTTTATTTTCTGTGCTTCAGCATTGCTTGCTTTATCGAGCTTTTCTCGGCGAATTTCTATCATTTCTTGTAGCCGTCTTTCAAACTCATGGTTTTGAGACAGTTCTTGATATAGCTCATGAGAGCTTTGCATGATTTTCTGTACAGCTTTACGGTAGACTTTATGCTTTTTGCTAAAACTGGCTTTGTTCTCTTTGGCCCAGACTGGTGTTGACTTGAGTACTTTAATGATAGCTTCAATCTGTGTCGCTATACGTTGTACAGCAAAGCTGTATGCGTGACGCTTTTCCATTGGCGGAAGATGCTTTACTTGCGCTTTTATCTCATCAACATAGTCACAAAGTAACAGGCTTTTAGTGGCAAACACTGTACGGTCAAATAGGCTTGGTTGGGCCTGAATATAACGGTTTTTATCAAACCACTTGGCATTATCAAACTGCTGGGCTTGCTCACTCAATCTGGCCAGTTGCTGGTGCAACTTATCAAGCGCGTTATTCACGATAAATATGCCTCAATGACCAACTTTCCTGCGAGTATTATAACAATGGTATTAAACAAAGGTTTTATTAATTTGTTGCCAAATTTAATAGCAGAATGCGCGCCAATCCATGCCCCAAGCATCAAAAACACACCCATTGATATCCCCAGTAGAAAGTTAACATGGCCTAACGCTACAAACGTGATCAAAGAAATGAAATTGGAGACAAAATTCATTGAGCGGGCTAAACCACAGTTTAACAATAAGCTTATCTTGTAAAGCATACTGTTAGATGCGGTCCAAAAAGTACCAGCTCCAGGGCCCGCCATGCCATCAAAAAAGCCTAAACTTAGGCCTTGAGCCCACTGCTTTATTTTTAGTAGTCGAGTAACGGGTGGTAGTGTATGTGATTCGGTTGGGCTTAATTTACCAAACAGGCTATAGCAAGCGACAAGAATAATTACCACAGGGAGTAACTTGTTTAAAAACTCAGTACTGAGATAATCAACGAGAAGTGTACCTAGTATTGCGCCAATTGCGGTGGCGAGAATAGAGGCTGCCCAAAACCTTGGGTTAAATAATTGCCTGCGGTAGTAGGTCAGGCTGGCCGTTATAGAGCCAAAACTCGCAGCCAGTTTATTTGTACCAAGGGTAACATGGGGTGGTAGACCAGCTGTCAGTAAGGCTGGTACAGTTAACATACCCCCACCACCGGCGATAGCATCAATAAAGCCAGCGGCTAAAGCAACTACACAAAGCAGTCCCCAGGTCATTGGATCGAGCGCGAGTTCAAACATTTAATAATCTATTTTTCTTTTAAATGGAGGCAGCGTATCTAACATGGCTTTACCGTAACGTTTAGTTACTAAGCGCCTGTCAAGTATGGTTATGCGGCCATGATCAGATTCTTTACGCAGCAGTCTACCACAGCTTTGTACTAATTTCTTTGCAGCATCAGGAACGGTGATAGATAAAAATGGATTCCCACCTTTGCTTTGCACGAACTCAGCCTGTGCTTCCTCAATCGGTGAGGTGGGAACGGCAAAAGGAATTTTTGTAATTATGAGGTTTTCCAAATATGCACCTGGTAGGTCAAGACCTTCCGATAAACTCTGTGTGCCAAACAGTATACTGCCTTTGCCCTTATCAATATTACCCTTGTGGGTTTGTAATAGACTCTCTCTCGATTGTTCGCCTTGTACCAGAATTTGCCAGCGTTCTTTGCGTAGCAGCTTAACCACATGATCCATTTGCCAATACGATGCGAATAGCACCAGATTACCCTTATCACGTTGTAGATATTGAGGAAGAACTTGTGCCAGATAATCACTAAATTCTTGGTTCGTGGGTTCTACTTCAGCTTTCGGTAAGTGCAGTGTTGCTTGAGCTGGATAATCAAATGGCGAGTTAGCTTTTATGTACTTGACTCCGGGTTCGTTGCTTAGACCGTTCTCTTTTGCAAAGTGATCAAAAGTGCCCAGCGCACTTAAAGTCGCCGAGCACAGCACTGCACCTGCACACTCTCTCCAAAGCTTATCTTTGAGGTAGTAGCCCACTTCGATAGGGCAGTCACATAACAGGTAGTCATGATGGTGTTTATACTCTAGGCGTTTTATCCAACGTGCATGAGGCGTGTTTTCGCCTTTGCGTGCATAACTGTCCCACAATTTATGAAGTTGTTCTAAACGATTAATGTATTGCCCACTTTCACCAAGTAATGGGTCTGCTAGAAAGGGTTTAACATCGCCATCACTTACATCCTGAGTGAGTGCATCATGCATTTTATTGAGTGTGCGAAGCACATCTTGTGTAGCATCGCTTATATCTTTTGCCTTAGAAATAAGAGAGTCGGGCACCAGTCCATGCTCAAAGCGATAGGTGTCATCCTGATTGTAATTAAATTCCGCGCGCTCAAGGATGTCCCTAACTGCTTTGAGATCTTTACTTGCGTCGTTGGCTGCATCATTAAGTTTGAAGTTTTGGCCGATGGCTTTTTGCGACACGATAGTCGCAGCCATTTTGCCACTAAATTTTAATAACTTTTCGAGCCAGTCTAAGGTGCCTTTGATAGTTGCCGCGGCAGACGAAAAATCTCGGGTAATATGAGGCAGGTGGTGTGCTTCATCGATTACATAAAATGTGTCATCTGGCTCTGGTAAAATTTTCCCGCCCCCCAATTCCAGGTCGGCCAGCAACAGGGCGTGGTTAATGACCAATACGTCCATCTGCGCCATCTTTTGACGTGCCATATGAAATGGGCAAAGATGATGCGATTTCATTTGTCGCTGACATGCATGCTTATCACAGGCAATAAGATTCCAGACTCTATCAGGTATGGTGTCGGCCCAACTATCTCTGTCTCCTTGCCAGCGCTTGTCCTGATAAGCAAGGTGTAAATCTCTAAGGCACTTTTGTTCCATGTCTGATAATGGAGAAGTCAAAGTCGGCGTGATTGATAACTGTATACTGTCTTCATTGAGAGCCGCGTTAAGTTTTTGCGCACAAATATAGCGCTGGCGCCCTTTGACGAGGTCAAACTTGAAGTCAAAACCACAGTGCTCCTTGAAAAAGGGTAGCTCCTTATTAATCAACTGTTCCTGCAATGCAACCGTTGCGGTCGATATAACCAACTTTTTCTTTTTAGCTAACGCCGTTGGCAGCGCGCTGAGGCAATATGCGAGTGATTTACCTGTGCCTGTTCCTGCTTCTATCACACAGATGCGTTGGGTCTTGTGATATTCCCCTGCAAGCGTTTTAGCTATTTCTGCAACGAGATAATTTTGGCTACTGCGCTGACGGTATCCATCTAGGCTGTCGGCAATATTTTGATGGGTATGCCGAATGGTCTTTTTGAGAGCGTCTGAAAGCATGGGAATCGCCTAACTTGGATTTATATGTATATAATTACAGTGTCAAAGGGCTATTTTAGATGGGGAACGGATTTGGCACAAGCAGTCTATGCAGGCTTCATACTATCACGACAGCAGATTAATCACCATGGGCGATTACAGCTGTGCTATTGGCTTAAAACGGACCAAGGAACAATAAAGGCTTACGTTGATAATGAGCAACCAGTGTTCTTCATCCGATACAGCGACCAGCCACAAGCGCAGCGCTTGCTCAAACAAGAAAGTATCGAGACAAGTTTTAAAAATGTTGGTTTAAAGCACTTCGATCAAGAAGAGATGATTGCCTGCTACTGTCAAAATACACGCTCGTATCATCAGGCAAAGCAAGCATTAGACGGTGTTGTGAATATGTATGAGGAGGATATCCGGCACTGTGATCGCTTCTTGATGGAGCGATTTATCCGCGGTGGGATATGGGTACAAGGTAACTCAGTCGCCAAGACCGGCTATATGGAATTAACATCAGCCAAATTAAAAGCGCACCGCAGTTACCGGCCTACGCTTTCAGTATTATCATTAGACATTGAGTGTAGTGGTGACGGTGTTTTATTTTCCATTGGATTGGCCAGTGAGAATCATCGTTGCGTGATTATGATTGGAGAACCACCAGAGGGCCAAGATACACCAGCGTATATCCATTGGGTCCCGGATGAATCTGCTTTGCTATTTGCGCTCATGGAGAAAATTAGCGTACTAGACCCTGATGTAATCATTGGGTGGAATGTAATTGAATTTGACTTTGTGGTGCTAGCCGAGCGAGCACAGATGCTCGGTATTGAGCTTATTCTAGGTAAAGATGCACAGCCAATAGATGTGTACAAGGGCAATTACGTTAGGGTGATGATTTCTGGGCGTGTTGTGATCGACGGTATTGATACCTTAAAAAATGCGACGTATCACTTTGATAGCTTTCGTTTATCCAATGTAGCTGAAAAGGTTCTGGGTGAGAAAAAGCTGATCGAGCAAGACGACAGGTTAGAGGAAATTATACGGCAGTTTAACGAAGACAAGCTGAACCTTGCAGCCTATAACCTCAAAGACTGTGAGTTAGTCCTAGCAATCTTTGCCAAGCTAAATTTATTAGATTTTGCCATTGTCAGAAGTCAGTTGACAGGGCTTGAGCTTGAACGAATGGGGGGGTCGGTCGCCGCATTTACCAATTTGTATTTACCACTGTTACACCGCAGTGGCTACGTAGCGCCGAATTTAGGCGAGCATGGACTAAATTTTGAAAGCCCAGGTGGCTATGTGATGGATTCTAAACCTGGGTTGTATAAAAATGTAGCAGTACTGGATTTTAAAAGCCTTTATCCTTCTATCATCCGGACATTCTGCATCGACCCTATGGGGTTAATCGAAGGCCTCAAATCGCCTCAAGATGCAGTGCCCGGTTTTCACAATGGTTCTTTTTCTAGAACTCGGCATCACTTACCCACTTTGGTGGCTGAGCTTGCACAAGCAAGACAGAGCGCTAAACAAGCACGCGATGATATGCTTTCACAGGCAATTAAAATCATCATGAATAGCCTGTATGGCGTGTTAGGTTCAAAAGGGTGTCGCTTTTACGATCCGCGTTTAGCCAGTTCAATCACATTGCGAGGTCATGAAATAATGCAGACCACGCAAGAGCTAATAGAGGAGCAGGGTTTAGAGGTCATATATGGAGATACAGATTCAACATTTGTAAAACTGCCTGATGAGTGGGGTATTACTAAGTGTGAAGCTGAAGCTGTGGCATTGGTCAATATCGTGAATACCTTTTGGCAACAAGAATGCAGTGCATCTTTCGACTTAACCAGTCATTTAGAAATTGAGTTTGAAACTCTGTACCACACCTTTTTTATGCCTACGATTCGAGGGCAGGCGGTTGGTTCTAAAAAGCGCTATGTTGGAGAAATCATTGACAATGGCAGAGCAAAACTAGTTTTTAAAGGAATGGAAAGTGTGCGCAGTGATTGGACGGAAATAGCCAAGAAATATCAACAAGATGTTATTAGAGCTTTGTTTGATGGGGAATGTTTGTTGCGTATAACAAAAGGGTACGTAAATTCTATACGGTCAGGTGAGGTTGATCGCATGTTGCGATATTCGAAACGTTTGGGTCGCGCTTTGGAAGAATATACCAAAACAGTCCCCCCACACGTCAAAGCTGCAAGGCTTTCCGTGTTAAATAATCAGAGTCGAAATTTGTCAAAAGGCAGTGTTATCAATTATTACATGACTAATAACGGACCTGTTATGCACCTTGAAAACAACAAAATAGACTATGAGCACTATATAGAAAAGCAGATTTACCCCATTTTGATGATGATACCTGATTACGAAAATGTTCTTTTTCAGTTAACAGGGCAGCGCTTTTTTTCTTTTTGAGATCAAATATATGTTTATTATTTGTTGGTTTAATGTTGTACCTTATACTGGTAATTTCTAAAAATTAAATAATTTGCGGTTGACGCTAACGTCAATGCTTGTTTAATATTCATGGTGAATGTTGCACGAGTGCAACTTCCCATAAGGGCAAAGCCCACAAAAAATTACAAGCTACTAACAAGTAGTCCAGGGAGATACAAATGTTAAATAGTAAAGTTTCAAAAGCGGTTCGCTTAGCAATCGCGTTTGGCGCTGCTTCTACGGCTGCGTTTTCTGCGAATACGTTCGCGGCCGAAGGTGAACAGAAAGTAGAACGTATCGAAGTTACTGGTTCTGCAATCAAAAGAACTGACTTAGAAGGTGCATTACCTCTAGACGTAATCGATGCTTCAGCAATTGCAAAATCAGGCGTAACAAGCGTACCTGATCTAATCGCTAACCTTCCTGCGATGCAGGGTTTCACAGCTGCTGGTGAATCAGTAGGTGGTGGCGGTGGCGGTATCCAGACTGCTTCACTAAGAAACCTAGGTTCTGAATACACGCTAGTTCTTCTAAACGGTCGTCGCATGGTATCTTCTGATTCAGGTGGTACAATCGACCTTAACTCAATTCCTCTAGCGGCTATTAAGCGCGTTGAAATCCTAAAAGATGGCGCATCTGCACTATATGGTTCTGATGCTATCGCAGGTGTTGTTAACTTCATCCTTAAAGATGACGTACAAAGCACAACTATCAGCGCTCGTTATGACAAGCCAAAAGATACTTCAAGCTCAAACTTCTCAATCACGACTGGTTTCGGTGATTTGAGTACTGATGGTTTCAACATCACAGCTGCATACAGCCGCGATGAGCAAGATAACCTACGTTCAGTTGACCGTGATTTTGCAAAAACTGGTTTCGTTGAGTTTGAACACGCTGGTCAAGACTTGGTTGCTATCGCAGGTTCTTCGAATGCGATTCCTGGTAACGCGTATGTTACTTACCAACTTCGTGATGATAACGGTGATCTAATTGTAGACCCTGATTCAGGTAAAGTTAAAACAAGCACTTACTCGCTAAACCCATATAATGAGAAGAATGGTTCTTGTCACGGCACAAGTGCTCCTTCAGGTAATGCATGTCAGTTCGACTACACCAGCACTCTAGAAATTCAGCCTGAGTCAGAGCGTGACAACGTATTTGTTCAAGCGCTTGCTGAAATCAATGACACGACTCAAGTGTTTGCGAACGCTTCTTGGTCAAACTTCAAAATGACGACTCGCATCGCGCCATACCCAACAGGTACATTCTCGCTATCTGCTGATTCTGCGTTAGTACAAGAAAATGTTATGCCTTACCTACCTGAAAATGTAGCGGCGGACATGACTCGTGTAGCTGCGCGTTGGCGTGTACTACCAGGCGGTAACCGTACTGATGAATGGAATACAACAACTAGCCAAATCACAGCGGGTATCCGTGGTGAGATTTCTGAGTGGTCTTATGACTTATCTGTGACTCGTGGTGATTCAGAGCGTGAGCAAAACCGTATCACAGGTTACCCACTTGAAGAAGAATTCATGGCCTTGGTTACTTCAGGTGATGTTGATATCTTCGCAGCGCCTGAAGACCTAACAGCAGAACAAAACCAAATGGTTGCAGACACTATGTTCAGCGGTCTTTGGGAAAAAACTGAAACTTCACTAACAACTATTGAAGGTAAGCTTTCAGGTGCAATTGCTGACCTTGACGCAGGTAGCGTATACCTAGGTGTTGGTTTTGATTACCGTATGGCTGAGTACTCTCGCGTAAATGGCCCTGGTAATACAGCTGAAGTTGTATTGTTTGAATCTGCTTCAGACGAGTATGATCTAGAGCGTGATACGTACGGTGCGTTTGCGGAAGTAATCGTTCCAGTAATGGATAACTTAGAGTTCACAGGTTCAATCCGTTACGATAACATCGGTGAGATCACTGATTCACTACGTACTGGTAACCAGAAAGTAAACAACAGCGAAAACGATACTACTTACAAGTTGAGCCTATCTTACCGTCCAACAGACGAACTATTGCTACGTGCTTCAATGGGTACTGGCTTCAAGATGGCTACCATGCGCCAGATAGCTGAACCTCGTGTAGAGTTCGGTGTAACGGCTTCTCCTTACGACTGTCCGTTCCAATCAGGTCACCCACTTAAGCAATACTGTTACTCAGATAAGCTTCAGTACGATGTATACCGTGAGGGTAACGCAGAATTGAAGCCAGAGACTTCTGAGCAGTATACATTAGGTTTCGTATGGGCTGGTGACACAGGTACAAGTGTATCTGTTGACTACTGGAACATTGAGATGGAGAACGAAGTTCAACGTCTTACTCAGAACCAAATCTTCGGTGATCCAGCTACTTACGGTCACTTGTTCGTAACTAAGACAGATGCTGGTACAGGCGATACAGTTCTTGCTATCGTACAGGCTGCTGATAACGTAGGTAAGTCAAATACTTCAGGTATCGACTGGAGCATCAACTTAACGAATGAACTATCTTTCGGTACGTTGAAGACTGGCATCATGGGTACTTACCTAATTGAGTCTGAAAGCCTACGTGTGGGTACAACTGACGTTTGGGATACAAGCTTAGGTAAAGTTGGTCTTGATGAAGCAGTTGCATTCCGTAACATCATCAACATCAACAACACGTTCACTCACGGTGACTTCACTCATGACTTGAACATCAAAGCTCGTAGCGGCTATACAGATGCTGCTGCAGATATCAGCTTCTATGTTGCAAAAGCTGATGATTGGAATGACGCAGTAGATGGAAGCGTTATCCAGAAACACATCCCAGTTTACTTCACTGTTGATTACCGCTTGTCATATGCTTACGGCGACAATGCAAACGTAACATTCGGTGTTAAGAACCTATTAGACAAAGAGCCACCATTTACTCTAAATGCTGCTGCTGGTCACCAAGTAGGTTACGATCCACGTTACGCAGACCCGTACGGTCGTCAGTTCTACATTCAAGCTGACTACACTTTCTAAGTTAGTTTGATGTAATAAAAATTACAAACCCCACTTTATGTGGGGTTTTTTTTAATGAGCTATCCAAAAACATTTCATTTGCTACCTTTTGATAAATATTTCAAATAAATTTAATTTTTTATTGTTGATCCACTTATTTGAAATAAAATGTTAATTTTACACCATCGTTTCTTGTTGTTAATTTAGGTTCAACATTTCAAATTCATAACCCTTTGATTTTAAACGATCTCTTATTTTATAAACTTTTGTTCACACGTTGCTATTTTTGGTACTTTTGGTTTTAACTTGTACCTTTAATGGGTTTTTCAGATGTTGACCTGTCGTTTCAACCAAGCTTAGTATTGAACCCAATATCTAAATAGGAACACTTTGTTTTAGTTTTGGATATTTCAATAAAACTATAAAAATCAATTGATTAGTTTTAATCAGGGAGAAAAATACATGTTAAATTCAAAAGTTTCAAAGGCGGTTCGCTTAGCAATCGCGTTTGGCGCTGCTTCTACGGCTGCGTTTTCTGCGAATACGTTCGCGGCCGAAGGTGAACAGAAAGTAGAGCGTATCGAAGTTACTGGTTCTGCAATCAAAAGAACTGACTTAGAAGGTGCATTACCTCTAGACGTAATCGATGCTTCAGCAATTGCAAAATCAGGTGTAACAAGCGTACCTGATCTAATCGCTAACCTTCCTTCAATGCAGGGTTTCACAGCTGCTGGTGAGTCAGTAGGTGGTGGCGGTGGCGGTATGCAAACTGCTTCACTAAGAAACTTAGGTTCTGAGTACACGCTAGTTCTTCTTAATGGTCGTCGTATGGTATCTGCTGACTCAGGCGGTACAATCGACCTTAACTCAATTCCTCTAGCGGCTATTAAGCGCGTTGAAATCCTAAAAGATGGTGCATCTGCACTATATGGTTCTGACGCTATCGCAGGTGTTGTTAACTTCATCCTTAAAGATGACGTACAAAGCACAACTATCAGCGCTCGCTATGACAAGCCAAAAGATACTTCAAGCTCAAACTTCTCAATCACGACTGGTTTCGGTGATTTGAGTGTTGATGGTTTCAACATCACAGCTGCATACAGCCGCGATGAGCAAGATAACCTACGTTCTGTTGACCGTGATTTCGCAAAAACTGGTTTCATCCAATTTGAGCACTCAGGTCAAGACCTATTAGCAGTTGCTGGTTCTTCAAGTGCTATCCCTGGTAACGCGTATGTTAGCTATAACAAGCGTGATGAGAATGGCGAACTAATGTTCGATGAAGATGGTAATAATATTACTACTACTTACTCGTTCAACCCGTACAAACTGAACAACAACGATACTTGTCACACTACAAGTGCACCGTCTGGCGCACGTGCGTGTCAGTTTGACTACACAAGTACTTTGGAAATCCAACCAGAGTCTGAGCGTGACAATATCTTCGTTCAAGGTGTTGCAACTGTAAATGATACGACTGAAGTATATGCGAATGCTTCATGGTCAAAATTCGAAATGATCACACGTATCGCGCCATACCCAACAGGTATTCCTCTAGCTGCTGACTCAGAGCTAGCTAAAAAATACGTTATTCCTCACACACCGCAAGCTGTTTTAGATGATATGGTTGGTATCAGTGCTCGCTGGCGTGTACTTCCAGGCGGTAACCGTACTGATGAGTGGAATACAACAACTAGCCAAATCACAGCGGGTATCCGTGGTGAGATCTCTGAATGGTCTTATGACTTAGCAGTAACTCGTGGTGATTCAGAGCGTGAGCAAAACCGTCTAACAGGTTACCCTAAGCAGGATGAATTCCTTGCACTGCTTAACTCTGGTTCAATTGATATCTTCGCAGCGCCTGAAGATTTAACTGAAGAAGAAAACGCAGCGGTAGCTGCAACTATGTTTAACGGTCTTTGGGAAAAGACTGAAACTTCAATGACTTCAATCGATGGTAAGATCTCAGGTGCAATCGCTGATTTAGACGCAGGTAGCGTGTACCTAGGTGTTGGTTTTGATTACCGTACATCTGAGTACTCTCGTTCAAACGGCGAAGGTAACAACAACAAGGTAGTATTGTACGAGTCAGTATCTCCTGAGTATGACCTAGATCGCGAAAACTACGGTGCGTTTGCAGAATTGATTGTTCCAGTAATGGAAAACCTCGAAGTAACTGGTTCAATCCGTTACGACAACATTGGTGAAGTTACTGATTCACTTCGTGAAGGCAACAAAACAGTTAACGATAGCGAAAACGATACAACTTACAAGTTAAGCCTATCTTACCGTCCAACAGACGAGCTATTGCTACGTGCTTCAATGGGTACTGGCTTCAAGATGGCTACTATGCGTCAAATCGCTGAGCCTCGTGTAGAGTTCGGTGTAACGACTTCTCCGTATGACTGTCCATTAGCATCAGGTCACCCACTGAGATCAGCATGTCACTCAGACAAACTTCAGTATGACGTATACCGTGAAGGTAACGCGGCATTGAAGCCAGAAACTTCTGAGCAGTATACATTCGGTTTCGTATGGGCTGGTGACACAGGTACAAGTGTATCTGTTGACTACTGGAACATTGACATGGAGAACGAGGTTCGTCGTCTAACTCAGAACCAAATCTTCTTCAACCCAGCGACTTATAACCACTTATTCACTACTAAGTATGATGAGAGCTTGAAAAAAGACGTTCTAGCTATCGTTCAAGCAGCGGATAACGTTGGTAAGTCAACGACTACAGGTATCGACTGGAGCATCAACTTAACGAACGAACTATCTTTCGGTACGTTGAAGACTGGTATCATGGGTACTTACCTAATTGAGTCTGAAAACCTACGTGTTGGTGAAGACAATGTATGGGATTCAAGCCTAGGTAAAGTTGGTCCAGATGAAGAAGTTGCATTCCGTAACATCATCAACATCAGCAACTCATTCACTCACGGTGATTTCTCTCATGACTTGAACATCAAGGCTCGTAGTGGTTACACAGATGCAGCTGCTGATGTAAACTTCACAGTTTTCAGATCTGACTTGAGCGAGACAGTTGACGGAAGCCTTATCCAGAAGCACATTCCGGTATACTTCACTGTTGATTACCGCTTGTCATATGCTTACGGCGACAATGCAAACGTAACATTCGGTGTTAAGAACCTATTAGACAGAGAACCACCGTTCACGCTAAACGCGTCAGCTGGTCACCAAGTAGGTTACGATCCACGTTACGCAGACCCGTACGGTCGTACTTTCTACATCCAAGCTGACTACACTTTCTAAGTTAGTTTGATGTAATAACAATTCAAAACCCCACTTTACGTGGGGTTTTTTTGTGGAGGGCGTGCTGCATTCAACAGCCGATTTTCAATAAACACTAAGTTTTTGTTACTCGTTCATCTTGGTGGTTTAATATTATTGAGGACCTATAGAGAACAGCAATGCTAGAAACATTGAACAAGGTTGATAAAGCGTAGGGAAGATAGGTTGTTAGCCAGCATACACTGACTAACTGATTAGAAAGCTTTGGTGCTTGTAATACACCATAAGGCGTTTAACACCAAAATTTTATTAGGCGATAGTTTCTTAGTTAGAACCTATAGCTGATACCTACTGCGAGTGAGCTGGTATCTAAGTCGCCCATATCCATATATTGCCAGCCAATATTTAAAGCAATCCCGTTGTCCCAGTCGTATTGCCAACCAGCTTCGGCAAACAGTCCCATACCGTCATCTTCTTTGAGTTTTTTGCTATTTTGAGCGATTTCATAGTCGTAAAGCTGTGCCCCTAGTTTGCCGTAAAAGTGGCTATTGTCGGTTATTTTGTATTGGCCTTTGGCGGCTACGACAAAGTTATTGTAATCCAACTTATTGGCGTCCAATTCAAACAGCAGATTGTCGTTTCGGTTACAAACAAACTTATCATTGGTGATGTCTTTACAGTCCCAGTCATCAGCCTCGCTACCACCATTTAGACCCAATTCTAAGGCCCATATAGAATCAAACTGGTAGTTGTAATAAATATAGAGCGAACCAACACCATCACCATCCTGACTTGAGCTTTTATACTCTGCATCACCCCCTTGTAACTGGGCACCGATACGATGGGTTTCGTTATGTTGTTTAGCCTCAGTTGTAAAGCTTATTGCACTAAGTAGCGCAAGAGAGATAATTGAGTGCGTTTTCATATTCTACAATTCCTGTTTGTTTAAGATACAAAGCAGTGTAGAGATAAGGCTTGTGAGAGTCTGTTGTGGGTTTGTGAGGGGCTGTGGGAGTGTGTCAGAAAATGTAAAGAGCTGTATTAAATTGGACTATTTAAGATGCAAAGAATGTGTTTTGGCGTTTAAGAATATTCTTATCCCATATAAGGTTAACCCGCCAGCAATACCAGCGCATAGGATGTGATGTACTATCAAATGGGATGCGATAAAGGCTGGTATGTCTTGCAGGCCATCTAGGAGTGTGAACTTAGCAATAAGCAAACCATAAGCTGACAAATGTGTGAGTGTTGCCATTTTGAACGCGCGAGCAAAATGCTTATGTTGATAGGCTGGCATATTGAAAACGGCAAACTTGATCAATATCAGAGCTGAGATTGAAATTATTAAGCTAGCAACACCTAGCCCCAGTAATGATGTTTTGATTGTAGCAGCGAGTAAAATGTAAGCAAATACTTGCATGAATGCCTGACCTTGTAGATTTGAGTTTTGGATTGTAAGGAATGAGGGGATTTTGTCTAGCAGTTCATTTCAGTAGACATAGAAAATAAAAGTTGATTAGTACATTTTTTGAATTGACTTATTTCCTTGATTTGATACAACTATAGACTCATTAATCTTTTGAATTCTTATACTTTCATGACCCAATTAACGCATCTGACAAACCTGACAACATGGCAACGAAATAACGTTGTTGTGCGCGTGTTTGTGCTCTGCGGTTAATTATTTTTTCTAACCGCGATGATAAAAGCGGTTAGCCTCCAATTTTTTCCCTTTTATCGTCCAAACTGACAAGGATATAGATTATGCCCGTTCAGGCATCCTATTTGTTTGTGATCTTAGTGTGGTCAACGACTCCACTGGGGATCGTTTGGAGCAGTGAAACAATTGCACCAACATTGAGTGTTTTAATGCGTATGTCAATTGCGCTAATACTTGCTGGGCTGGTTGTTGCAATAGGTAATATCCGTGTGCCTTGGCATCGACGTGCTTGCACGCTGTATATGTACTCAGCCTTAGGTATTTTTGGTGGTATGCTGCTGAGCTATATGGCTGCGCAAAGCGTGCCATCAGGTGTGATCTCCCTAATATTCGGGATAGCCCCCATACTTTCTGGATTGCTTGCTCAAAAGCTGCTCGGTGAAGCTAAATTTACACCCATTAAAGTATTTGCTTTGCTGCTCGCACTGTGTGGTTTGTACTTGATATGTGCTGCACAGATCCAGCAATTGGACTTAGCGCCAAAGGGCTTATGCCTGGTTTTTTTGGCTGTATGTTGTTTTAGTCTCAGCGGAGTGCTTATCAAACGTGTTAAAGTTGCGATTCACCCAATGGCAACGACTTTCGGGGCATTGTTATTTGTGACCCCCATGTTTGCGCTTGTATGGTGGATGATTGATGGCACCTTGGCGATTGAGCAATGGCAAATGAAGTCGGTTTGGTCAACTGTATATTTGGGTGTGGTTGGTTCACTACTTGGGTTTTTAGCTTACTTTCATGTTTTGCAAAAACTGCCCGCAAGCACTGTGGCGCTTACGACATTAATTACACCTGGGTTTGCTATCGCTTTGGGAGCATGGCTCAATAATGAGGTGATAACTGGCAGCTTGCTGCTTGGTGCGGTAATTATTATTTCGAGTTTGGCGTTGTTCCAATTTGGTGAGCAGCTTAAATGGTTCACACCGCAATGTGATCAAGCCAAAAGCGATAGGTAGATGAAAAGCATATGAACACTTTATACATTACAGGGGCGGGAGTCAGCGCACAAAGTGGCATCCCCACCTTTAGGGGAGAAGATGGATTTTGGACTATCGGTAGCCGTAATTATACACCGAAGCAAATGGCTACTCGGGCAATGTATGAACATAACCCTGGTGAGTTTTTGAGTTGGTACTATAAGCGCTTTGTTACTTATCGTGATCACGGCCCAAATGAGGTGCACGCTTGGTTAGCTGACAAAACATTGATAACTCAAAACATTGATGGGTTAGACGCTAAAGCGGGAAATATGAATTATATCTCGGTACACGGACGCATAGATAAAGTGACTTTGTTTCACAACCAAGGTGACCCTGTATCACTAGAGCCTGCACCTTGGCACGAGGTGGATGAAAATAACCTTAAAGCGTCGCTATTGGATATTTTTAAAATTGGACAATTTGGCCCTCAGATCAATGAATCGCTCAAGCCCTATGTATTGCTCTTTGATGAGTATTATACCGATTTATATAATATCAGTCGTGCCCAAGAGATGATGATAGCAGCAGACAAAATCGTTTTTATCGGCACGTCGTTTAGTGTCAATATCACACAAATAGCACTTGAAATAGCCCGGTATAACCAAATTGAAGTTGAGGTGGTTGACCCTGTGCCGGCGCACATCGTGTACGATAAAGTGACCTACTATGCGATGCCTGCATCACAATATATTAAACGCTAACTAAGTGTTTATTGCGAGCCCACTAAGGTCATTACTTCTTCGTTGGCGTATTCAAACGCCGCCCCGAGTAGTAATATACGGTGATTATTGCTGTCTAACTTTGCAAAGTTAGCGCTTTTTTTCAAATGTTTACAGATCTGCACCAAAGTACTTGCCTGACTGTTTTGCTGTTTGATTTGCGCCTCCAGTAAAGCAAGCGCAGCGGTCAACTCATGGGCTGGCAGTGTGTCAAAACAGGGGTTATAGGCTAAGTAGCATTCCATCGGCATCAGTTGTTGATTGTTTTTACATGCCAGTGCCTTCGCCAGAGATTCATTCCGCTCAAACAGCATGAGTGAACGAATGTAGTTAAAAGGTGGTGGCGTAGGGTGTGAGTGCCCTAGCAGTGCATGTAGTATGGTATTACCATGTTCATTTTGTTGATCAAAGCCTTCGCTGGCACTTAGAGCGGGTGTAAAAAATGTCAGCTTATCTAGATCGTTAATACCTGCAATCAGCGGTTTGGGAATGGGCTTTTTTTCAAATAGTGTGCTAACCAAATCTTGAAAAAACTGATAAAGCGACTGATCACTCTGGGCCTGTTGATACAAGTATTTGAGTTGGGCAATGTTATCACTGTTGTTGCTTTGCTGATAAAACTCAACGAGTGCTTGCGCATCTTGGTGTTTGATTAGTTCTACCAACTTTATAACCGATTCTTGCTGACCCATTCTATTGTCACCACACTATGATTTGTTAGCTTCAGTGTAGAATAAAATGTTTTAAAAAGGGAGACTTATAAACGCCTTGTGGTTGATGTACTGCTTGAGGCATAACGCGTGCTCTACAAAAGTTAGTTCTCAGCGATAAAAACCACGATGTTAGTTCTTTAAGTATTTTGTAACAATATGCTGTTTGGAATAAAACTATTCGCTTTTCTCATTTGTTCACTACACTTAAAGCTTGGATCGCCCAAAGAGTAGTCATATGTTTGATGATGATTCAATTTTATTTAGCGGTGAAGAAGAGCCTGAAGACATTGTCGTAAAACCCCCATGGAAAGTGCTGATAGTGGATGATGAGGAGGATATTCACCAAATATCGAAGCTAGTTTTGGCACAAATGAAGTTTGATGGTCGTGGCATTGCATTCCTACATGCCTACAGTGGCCAGCAGGCCAAAGAGGTATTGAGCGAACATGACGATACCGCGTTGATTTTACTCGATGTTGTGATGGAAACCGCCGAAGCAGGGTTGGACTTTGCCAAGTATGTACGCCAAAGTGCCCAAAATGCCAAGGTCAGGATCATTTTACGAACTGGCCAGCCGGGTATGGCGCCAGAGTCTGACATCACCCGAGATTATGATATCAATGATTATAAAACCAAAACAGAACTAACCAGCAGTAAACTCAAAGCCGCAGTGATCGTTGCCCTGCGCACCTATCAGCACTTAGAAAAGGCGGAACATGTACAGTCGGGGTTAGACAAAATCATTCGCTGTACTAATTCATTGCTTGGGGACTGTGAACTGGTTGAATTTGAAGTCAAAGCATTTCAATCTATCGTGGAAACTCTGCCTTTAAGCCAACAGTTTGAACCTAGCCCTGTCACTGTGTTTATCGCACAACTAGATGTCCGAGCAGATAAATTGGATGTGGTGTTACCACAAGGAGAGTTGTTAGAAATTCCAAAACATATACTAGATGTATTTATTGGTAGTTTCGACACACATTTTTACCGCAGTGTGGTCATGGAGAACTTTGCGATTTTATATGTGGGAGACAGGCAAGATGGTGTGCCTGTATTTGTCGTCGCCCAGTACCTTAACACCATTGATGAACAAGAAGAGCTATTACTGCTAAGCCTCGGGCAAAATGTAGAAATAGCTTGGCGCAATGCCAAATTGCAGCTTAGGTTGAGCGATAGCAATATTGATTTAGAAAATCAAGTTGCTGAGCGTACAGCCGAGCTGACCAAAGCAAGAGAGCGGGCGGAGCAGGCAAATCTAGCAAAGTCTATGTTTTTATCCAATATGAGTCATGAGATACGTACACCACTGAATGCTATTTTAGGGTTTGCTCAGCTTATGGAAAGAGCCAAAGACTTGTCTCAAAGCCATAAACAAACGATGAGTAAAATCATCAGGGCAGGACATCACCTCCTTGATATTATTAATGATGTACTGGATATCTCGAAGATTGAAGCGGGATCTATGCAACTGAACTCTGGTGATTTTGAACTCAGTGGCTTACTTGAAGACCTCAGTAGCATGTTTAAGCTCAAATGTGAGCAAAAGCAATTGGCATGGCGTTTGGAAAATAATGTTCATGGCAAAATTTCTGTACACGGTGATCAGGGAAAACTACGACAAATATTGATCAACTTATTAGGAAATGCTGTTAAATTTACAGACAGCGGCGAAGTTAGGTTGGTACATTCACAAAGCGATGATGACGTCTATCATTTTGAAGTACACGACACCGGACCGGGTATATCTAAGCAGGAGTTGAGTAATTTATTCACCAGCTTCACACAGGGCAGTGCGGGTGTGGAAAAAGGTGGAACTGGGCTTGGGCTGTGTATTTCGAGCAAGCAGGTAGCGCTTCTGGGCGGTAAGCTTAACGTATCCTCTGAACAAGGAGAGGGAAGCTGTTTTTCTTTTAGTATCCAACTGCCACCCGCTAAAATGGATATCAACCAGCGAAAAACAACAGAGCTCACTCAGCTGTCATTGCGCGCTGGTAAAAAACTGCGTGCACTGTGTGTGGATGATGTTGCCTATAATCGAGAAATATTAGGCCAAACGTTACTGTCCTGTGGTATTGAGGTTGAATATGCTGAAGACGGCAGCCAGGCGCTTGAGAAAATAAAACATCAGCCATTTGATATTGTTTTCCTAGATTTGTTGATGCCAGTAATGCGGGGTGATGAAGCAGTGCAAATCATTCGCAATGATCTAAAGCTCAGCGATTTAAAATGCGTAGCCATTTCTGCGTTTAGTTTACATCACGAGGTACAGCATTACTTAAGCATTGGTTTTGACGAATTTATTGGCAAGCCTTATACCATAGAGCAGATATTTGACTCGCTTGTGCGCTTTTTTCCTGAACACTTTGAGTCAAGTGAGCTTGATAGTGCACAGGCACAAGCTAATCAGCAGGTTAAGAGTATAGAGCTATCTGACTTTACCTTACCAAAAGCTCAACGAGCGCAGTTGCTGTCGTGCGCACAGATCAATGGCACCTCGAAAATTAAACAAATATTGCAGGAAATAGAGCAACAGCAGCCAAATAACAAGCAACTTACTCAATATTTAGCTAACTTTATAAGTAAGTTTGATATGGCGGGGTTTATCACCGCACTGGACGAGGTGCAAGATGAATGATGATTTGGCATCACTCAACAATTGCAAGATATTGATAGTCGATGATAAAGCTGAAAACCTAGAACTGCTTACGGGTTTTTTAGAAGCGCAGGGATATGAAGTCGCTTTTGCTACCTCAGGTAAAGAGGCTATTAATATCGCCACTATCTTTTTACCACACCTAATATTACTAGACGTGATGATGCCGGGGATTGACGGGTTTGAGACCTGTAGACGACTCAAGTCGCTTGACAAGGTTAAAGATGTTCCTGTGATTTTTGTTACCGGTAAAGCAGAACTAAGCGATATTGTAGAGGCGTTTAATGTGGGGGCGGTCGATTATGTCACCAAACCGATTCGACAGGAAGAATTGTTAGCGCGGGTGTCAACCCATTTGCAGTTGCAGGCGCTGATAAACTTACGAGACGAGTTGATTTCCACACTTCGCGATAAAACACTAGAGCTTGAGAAATTATCTAAGCTAAAAGAACAACAGTTAGAGGCATCTCAGCAATTTAGCCATTTAGGTGAGCTGGTGGGGGAGCTCACGCACGAGCTTGGTACGCCGCTCAGTGTGATAAGCACAGCAATTACACATTTGGATGATAAGCAGCGGGAGTTAAACCAGAAAGTTCAACAGCAAACCTTGGCCAAGAGTGATTTACAGGCATTTATTGATAATTCAGCGCAAAGCTATGACATTGTACTTTCAAACTTAAGTAACGCAATGAATCTTATAAACAGTTTTAAGCATATTGTCGTGGGAGAGTTTAGCGGTGCCATCACAGAGTTTAATTTATTAGATTATTTATATGATATTCAAAGAGTTCTACACCCCAAACTCAAACGCTTACCCCATGAGGTACAAATTACTTGTCCAACGGCTTTACAGATCACATCTGACGCTGGGGCGCTGTCGCAAATATTGATTAACCTGATTAACAATGCCCTCATTCACGCATTTTCGCAAAGCACTGCGGGTCACATTTATATCGATGTGAGTCATCAAAACCAACAAATTACGTTAAGCATTAAAGATGATGGACGAGGCATGGACACTGATAGGCTAAATAAGATATTTGATAAATACTTTTCCACTCGCATTGGCCAAGGTGGTAGCGGACTTGGATTATATATAGTGAAAAACTTGGTAGAAAAAAGCTTACAGGGTCATATAGAGGTCAGCAGCCAAATTGGAAAAGGAACGCATTTTTGTATCACCTTACCTCAACACATGGCTGTGCATGAACAAAGTTAGCTAGAGTCATATTTTTTTGTTTGGTTACTGACGTAGCCCACAGAAGTAGCAATTAGGTAGTAAAAGCTTTAAGTACTCACTCCTAAAGATTCTCATCGTGTAGATAAAAATAACTCACTAGTCAGTGGGGTATTTTAGTTTTATAAATCGCGCAGTGCTTAGTTGCACGATGCTGTGATGTGTCAACAAAGCGTAATTGATACGTCACGATTAATGACTCTAATGATTAGGAATTATCATGTTAAAAACTTTGATTGTGGTTGAATCTGAGCAAACCGCAGCTGAGTTTGGTTTAGCCAATGTGCTAAGTTTTGAACAATACCTGCAAGATTACCCAAAGCGTGATGAACCGAAAACACGCATCATCAATCTTTGTGATACTGGGCAATATTTGAGCAAGGGCTATTATTGTTCACTGTTGGCGGAAGCGCGTAAGCATGTCGTGTTGCCGACGGTGAAAACCATTAATGCATTGCGCACGGAACATTTAGACTTTTCTTTGACGGCAGCTCAGCGAAAAGCGCTTGAACAAAAACCCCAGTGGGTGTTTTTTGGACAAACAGACGTTGTAGCATTAGAGGTTGTGGCCGCGACTTTGTACAAGCGTTTTGCGGCACCGTTACTATGTATTCGTTTAATGACTGAAAATCGTCTGATTGTGGAGCAAGGCTCAATCACTCAGTTAGATGAAGCGCAAAAATCATACTTATTTAGCGCGATGGCGAAGTTGAGTGAATCTGTTTGGCGACTCGGTAATAAGCAGCAACATGCTCGTTGGGAAATGGCGATTTTGGTTGACCCACAAGAGCCTTCACCGCCAAGTGATGACGATGCGATTGCTAAGTTTGTGAAAGCGGCTCGTAAAAATGGCATTCATGCACAGGTGAAAACCATTCACACCCTTGATGATATCAATCAATATGACGCGTTATTTATTCGCCAAACAACCGCTATTGATCATGTAACTTATCGGCTAGCGAGTAAGGCGGAGGGTGCAGGTGTGGTGGTGATGGATGATGCAACATCCATTTTGCGTTGCTGCAACAAAGTGTATTTGCATGATGCGTTTAGTTACAACAAAGTACCGACATTGAAGACTCAGGTTGTCAGTGATGCGAGCGAGCACACTCTCATGCAGTTAGAGCAGCTATTTAGTTACCCCATGGTGTTAAAGATGCCTGAAGGCTCATTTTCTCGTGGTGTTTACAAAGTTAAAGAGCGCCAACAGCTTATAGAGCGATTGGAAGAGCTATTGGCAGAGAGTGCGCTGGTACTTGTGCAAGAGTATTTATATACCGATTTTGACTGGCGTATTGGGGTACTTAATGGTCGGGCAATTTATGCTTGTCGCTACCACATGGCTAGAAATCACTGGCAAATATATAACCACGATTCGAAACGCTTTAGTTCTGGTGGCTTTGAAACACTGCCGACCTTTGAAGTGCCAAGAGCGGTACTATCCGCTGCACTAAAGGCTTGTAAGGTAATTGGCAATGGTTTATATGGGGTTGATATTAAAGAAGTAAATGGCAAGGCCTATGTTATTGAGGTGAATGACAACCCAAGCATAGATCATAAAGTAGAGGATGCCTATTTAGGCAATGAGTTGTATATGCTGATCATGGCAGAATTTGTTAGGCGCTTAGAGGCGAGAGGGAAATATGAATAGCAACGCGGTTACGCTGCGTTTTGCCAATTCAGACGATTTAGCGCAACTGGCTAAAATAGAGCAAAGTTGTTTTAGTAACGATAGGTTGAGTGTGCGTAGTTTAAGGCACTGGGTAGGCGCTAAGCATGGCTTATTTTTAGTCGCATGCTGTGATGATGCGGTCGTCGCCTACGCACTGGTGTGGTGTTTAAAGGGCACGCGCTTGGCTCGACTGTATTCACTGGCAGTGTTGCCCGCTTATCGTGGTCAAGGGATTGCACAACTGTTGCTTAGTGAACTTGAGTTGCTTACACAACGCCGTGGCCGAGCATATCTACGATTAGAAGTGTCGGCTTTAAATAAAGCCGCAATATCGCTGTATAAAAGTCTGGGCTATCAAGTGTTTGGTGCCTATAGCGATTATTATGGAGATGGTAGCGAAGCGTTACGTATGCAAAAGCGGGTGGCCAGATTTGACGGTAAGGGCATACAGCTACAGGTGCCTTGGTACAAACAAACCACAGATTTTACCTGTGGCCCTGCTGCATTGATGATGGCGATGCACAGTCTTGACTCTGAGCAGCCTCTAACACAAGTGCAAGAGTTGGCGATTTGGCGCGAAGCAACCACTATCTTTATGACCAGTGGTCATGGTGGTTGCCATCCAATTGGTTTGGCGTTGTCGGCCATTAACCGAGGTTTTAATGCCCAGGTATTCTTAACTCAGCTGACCCCACTGTTTTTGGAGGGAGTGAGAAGTGATGATAAAAAACAAGTGATGAGCGTTGTCCATCAAGAATTTGTGTCACAGGCAGATGCTCTGGGTTGTCAGCTTAATGATAAACCTTTGGAGTTAGAGCAGCTGCATAAGCTACTGAAGTGCAACCATAGGGTACTGATGTTAATTAGCACCTATCGTTTAGATGGAAAAAAGGCACCACATTGGGTGTGCGTGACAGCAATCGATGATCATTGTGTATACGTGCACGACCCCGAACTGGACTCATCTCAGCAGTCCATTGACTGTCAACACGTCCCCATTGGCCTTGAAGAATTCAACAAAATGGCCACGTTTGGTAAAAACCGTTTACGAGCGTCCATCGCGATTGCAATGTAATTCTGTGGCTGGTCGAGTAAAGTACCAGCCTACAGCAAACCCACATCCGCATAAAAACCAAAGCAAGCTTGCCAGTAGTGAAAACCCCGTGGTTTGTTGCCAATAGATGACACTCAATGGCACAGCTGCCAGTCCCCTTAAGGTACAAAGTATTGCTAACGTGAGTAAAGCCAGCCTTTGTAATGGTATGGTCCGAATGATGTTTGCACCAGCGAGTGCATAAATGCCACATAGTAAAAATAATAGAGATATAAAAACACTCGCCACCGGCGCAAGCCATGTCCCTTGTATTGCAGACTCAATAATGACTGGAGGAGCGAGCTGTGAGCGATAACATTGCTCGCCTAAATATATACAACTGAGGTGCGCCAAAGCGGTGATGGTTGCCATAGCGGCGCAAAATAGCAGACAGTACTTAACTAACTTTGGCAAACCATAGGCCCTTTCTGGTTGTAACTTGTACATGTATAGTGGCTATAGTACGGATAACAAAGATTAATCACAATGACAGAATATACATACCCAACCATTCTTATCACCGGTGCTTCTAAAGGGGTCGGTGCGGCCTGTGCTCATGCTTACGCAAACGCTTACCCACAAGGAGTGAATCTGGTGCTAGTGGCAAGGAACTTAGCGCCTCTTGAACAGGTAAAAATGCAATTAGCCAGCTATACAAACTGTCAAGTTTTGCTCGTTCAAGCAGATGTTGCCTCATTAGGAGATTGCGAGCGTATTATCGCGCAAACCGTCGAGCAGTTTAACAACATCAATGTATTGGTCAATAACGCTGGGTTGCATCATCGTGGTGAGTTTTGCAAGTTGCATGCTCAGCAAGTGGCTGCGATGGTCGATGTTAACTTACGAGCGCCATTAGTATTAACGTCGCTTGTCCTAGAACATATGCAAGCGGATGGGCCCAATGCAGTGGTGATGGTTGGCTCGCTTGCTGGACTTACACCGTTACAGGGGGCGGCCACATACAGTGGTACTAAAGCAGGTCTAAGGGCTTTCACGTATGCCTTACATGACGAGCTTGCTAGTCAGCATACAAATATTGCAGTGGTGTCTCCAGGCCCAATCGACACGGGTTTTATTATGGATGAAATTGATCAAGTTGAAGACATTGTTTATTCACAGCCCATGAGCAGTGCTGAGCAAGTCGCTGATGCGGTCGTCCGATTGAGCCAATCCGATAAAACAGAGATAGCCATGCCAAAAGCCAGTGGTAAACTGGCAACATTCAGTTATCTATTTCCTCGTTTTCGCCGTAGTGTCAGAGGGTTACTTTATCGCATTGGTGCCAAGAACAAAGCGAAGTATCGCCAAATGCAGCGCAAGTAAGACCTGAATTCATGGTTTGTTCAATAAATCCACTAGCCAGTTTCTAAATTCTGAAATTCTTTCTCTGCGTGGTGAGTCTGGATTGAATAGAAAGCTGTAACGTACGCTGGGTTCGCAACTGATGTCGAAAGGTTGTACTAGCAAGCCTTGTTCTAGATAATGCTTGGCTTGCATTGGCGAGCCCAAACATACTCCATGTCCTGTTATTACTGCCCCTAACGCAAAATCCATGTTGCTGACTTCTAACCACTGACTGTTGTCACTACAACGTGAAATACCCGCTTTATTAAACCAATTTTGCCAATAGTCATTGTAGGTGTAATACACCAACTGACAATGCGCCATGTTGGCTATATCGTTCAGCTTGGCTTGTTGGGCGAAGGTTGGGGAGCAAAGCGGAACCAATTGATCCTCTAGGATAACCTCCTGTTCCAGATCGGGAAATTGCGAATGACCATAGCGAATAGCGACATCTACTTCGGTATGGCGGATATCTTCAACAGCGGGTGAAACAAGTACACGAACGGCAATGTGGGGGTAGGCTTGCGCAAAGCGCCACATATTGGGGATTAAGATCATCGAGGCGAACGACTGGGTTGTGGTGACCGTGAGTACTCCCTCCAAAGGCTCACAACTTATCTGCTTTACGCTGGCAGCAATACTTTCAAAGCTATCAGAAAGAGCTTGTGCAAGTTGCTTTCCTTGTGAAGTCGGTTGCATGGTACGACCCTGTCGATAGAACAGCTTTCGGCCAAGATGTGATTCTAACAGTCTAATTTGTTGGCTTACTGCGGCTTGTGTCACGTACAGCTCTTGGGCAGCTAAACTATAACTTTGGTGGCGCGCAGCCGCTTCTACATAACGCAGTGCAGTAAAATGATTTAATTCTTTATACATAAGCTAATCTTATAGTTGATGTTAAAAATCATCGTTCGAGAGAATGTTCTTTTTTGTCAATAATGACATGGTTTGATAATCACAGGAAATAGCAATATGACTCAGAGATCACATAAAGAACATGAAAGGAGCGCAGGTTTAGCGAACAATGTAGAGCAAGTTAAACATAAACAACTGATGTCATTGTTAACTTTAATTGCTCAGAAATTCCAACTTGGCCAAGCGATAAAGACAAAATAATTATTAGTTGAAATTTATCAGCTGTAAGGCTGAAGTTTCCATGGATGTGGCTTGGTTAAAATAAATTCAAGCTTTCACATTTGGTGCACTTTTACTTGCCAATGTTTCACTGGAATCATATTAAGGTTTGGAGTGACACTATGAACAACGTAAAGTTTGCACGGGCAATAGTGCTGACAGCAGTTTTGAGCGCATTACAAGTATCAGCATTGGAAGCTAAGCCAAAGCCTAAGCATCCACCAAGGCAGCAACAAATCGCATCGCCATTAGACCTAGAGCTTTCAGCCTTGGCAGTACAGCATGGCCTAACGGGGCGTGTTGAGGGGGCGCAGCAGCTGCCCAGGATTTCAGATCCTATTGCACAGTTAGGCATGCAGCTGTTTTTTACCAAGGCACTTGGTGGTGAAAAGACGGTAGCGTGCGCCAGCTGTCATGACCCTCGACTTGGTGGTGCGGATGGACTGTCATTGCCAATTGGTACTAATGCAGTTGACAGTGATGTCGTTGGCCCAAGTCGCCAGGCCATCAATGATGAGATAAATATACCACGAAACTCACCGACAATTTTTAACAGTGGGTTTGCCTCACATTCTTTATTTTGGGATGGCCGTGTGGAGCGTGTTGTTACCACCGATGAACAAGGTAATGAAATTAGCTTTATTAGTACGCCGGATTCTGGTTTTAATCAACCGGACGAACAGGCGGGTAATACTTTGGTGAGCACCTTGGCACGTTTTCCTGTCACATCACGAGAAGAAATGCGAGGCCAAGCCTTTGAGACGGCAACCACCAATGATCAAGTGCGTGCTCATCTAGCCGAGCGTATTGGTGATTACGGCTCTGAGCAGGGGAGCCTCCCGACTAACGATTGGTTACAAGCATTTCGCGAAGCATTCAATTCACAGGACGATGCACAATCGCTGATCACATTTGATAATATTGCTTTTGCGTTGGGACAGTACCAGTCTTCATTTGTAATGGTTGATACGGATTGGCATCGTTATGTGCGAGGAGACTTAAACGCGTTGACAGAGCAACAAAAGCAAGGTGCTAAGTTATTTTTCACTCAGATCTCCGATGGGGGCGCTGGATGTGTAAATTGTCACAGCGGTGAAAGATTTACCAACGACGGCTTTTTCAATTTAGCATTTCCGCAATATGGTATTGGTACTGATGAAAACCATGCTGACATCGGTCGTGCAGCCATTGATCCTCAGCCTCGCAACCAGTTTGCATTTCGAGTACCGAGCTTGATCAATGTTGCTTTGACTGCACCCTATAGCCATGCTGGAGCATATGAAAGCCTAGCGCAGGTGGTTAGTCATTATTCGAACCCCGAGCAAACCGTGGAGCAATTTTTCCAAAGTGGTGGCGCTTGTGGGTTAAAGCAGTTTGCCTTGAGCGCACAGTGTGAGACACTCAATCAACACTCAAGAGAGAACACCGATGCGGCCTTGAGCTTGTTGCGCACTTCGCCATTTGTGGCGGCAAATTTAGCGCCACAACAGCAGCAAGACTTAGTCGCATTTTTACATGCGCTAACAGACAAGTGTGCCAAAGACAGGGAGTGCGTGAGACGTTGGATCCCAAATCGTCATACACCAGACCCTGACAATTTGCGCTTGCGTGCGCCGCGCAGAACGGGCGGATAACCAAACATTATGAAACTGACCATTCGTGTCAAACTGTTGTTACTTATTTTGATAGCTAATACCGCTTTGGTATTAGCTATTTATGCAGCAAACAAACTTGCGTTTGAAAAAAGTTTTTCTACATACATCGAAAATACCTCTAGAGTGCAGCTACAGGAAGTGATAGCCAAAGTTGCGCAAACTTATGAAAAGCATGGCTCCCTTGCATGGGTTTATCGAGGGTCAGACGATTGGGAAAGCCTTGTGCGTTTTTATTATGAGCAATCAAGGCTCTCTGGAGATGGCTTTGAGAGCCATGAAGGACGGCGGCCTCCACCACCAAGGAAAGAAACTCGCCCTCCTAGGCCACGTCGTCACGATGAAGGGCATGGTCCGAGACCACGTGCTGATGAAGAGTTTAGCCGTCGATCAGAGCACCGCCCACCGCCACCTAGGGCGGGAAACCGTCGTTTGTTACTCAAAGACGCTGATGGTCAATTATTGATGGGCAGTGCGCAAAATACCAAAAACACGTTTTGGTTCCCAGTTTACAAAACTGATCATCTAAATGACCCCAAACAGGAGCAAGTGATTGCCTATTTGGGCGTAGAGGGCAGTGCGTTGATCCGCAACGAGTTTGATCTGCTTTTTGCAAAGCAACAGCAACAGCAGTTTATTATAATCGCGTTGATTGCTTTGTTAGTTACTGTGGTATTGGCTGTGCCATTTAGTAAATATATGGTCAAACCTATTGTACAATTAAGGCGTAACGCGAAGGTGCTGACTCAAGGGGACTACAGTGCCCAAGTTGATATCAGCAGCAAAGATGAACTCGGTCTGTTAGCGCGAGATATGAACCGTTTGGCAGATACCTTGGCGCAAAATCAAGTGGCCAGACAACAATGGATAGCAGATATTTCCCATGAATTGCGTACACCAATCGCGGTTATTCGTGCCGAGTTGGAAGCGATGATTGATGGCATTATTGACAGTACGCCCGAGCAATTAATGTCGCTACATGAAGAAATCCAAAGGCTGACTCGATTGGTGGATGACTTACACCAATTATCGTTATCCGATCGTGGCGCACTAACTTATCACATGGCGACACACAATTTACATGATATTCTGTCGCGTACATTTGCGAAAAGTCGCCATCAAATAGATACCAAGCACCTAGTATGCACATTACAATGTAGTGAAGACTTGGCACTTGATTGTGATGAACAGCGTTTGGGACAACTGTTTGATAACCTACTGCAAAATACCTTGCGCTACACTGACTCGTCATTACAACACCCCGGAACACTTGACGTTAAAGTCACTCAGCATAATGGTGAAACAAAAATATGCTGGCAAGATAGTGCGCCAGGCGTATCTTCAGGCCAACTTGAGAAGCTGTTTGACAGGTTATATCGTGTGGAAGGGGCACGCAGTCGTGAGGCTGGAGGCTCGGGGTTAGGGCTGGCTATTTGCCAAAGTATTGTGCTGGCACACAATGGTCAAATCAGTGCAGACTTGAGTGAACTGGGCGGTCTCGCTATTATGATCACATTGAGGCATTAAGTGGACACAATGTGTGGCAAACAAACATATTTTAATTGTAGAAGACGAGCCAAAACTGGCCGATATTCTAGCTAAATACCTGGCGCAGGAAGAGTTTACTAGCCATTGTGTGCTTGATGGCGCTTTGGCAGAAGAAGCATTTAAACAACAGCAACCTGCGTTGATTCTACTGGACTTAATGTTGCCCAATGTGGATGGTATTGAGATCTGCAAACGAATTAGAGCCTATTCTAATGTGCCTATTGTGATGATCACCGCTCGGGTCGAAGAGGTTGATAGATTGCTAGGCTTAGAAATTGGCGCAGATGATTATATTTGTAAGCCCTATAGCCCCAAAGAGGTCGTTGCGCGTGTTAAAGCAATACTGAGGCGTGTAGCGCTGAATCAAAAAGGGCAAATATCCGAGTTGGAAAGTAAACTAAAATTGGATGAAGAAACCCTTTTTGCCTCATTTTTAAGTGCGAAAGTGGCATTAACACATGTCGAGTTTATGTTGCTCAAAGCAATGTATGGTCATCCTAGCCGCATTTATAGCCGAGATGCACTGATGGATCAAATTTATGAAGACAGCCATATTGTCAGCGATCGAACCATAGACAGTCATATCAAAAAAATTCGCAAAAAACTGCACAGTATCGCACCTGAGCATGAGTTTATTCACTCTATCTATGGAGCGGGTTACAAGTTTGAAGCACAGAATAATTAGCGAGGCGAGCTGAGCAACTTAGTGCTGGCAAGAGTTACATATCGACTCGAAAGCTAACGTCGGTGATGTTGTCTTGGATTGCGTTGTGAGTATTGCTGGTGTAGCATTTCGCAATATTAGCGCAAAAAATGTCCGATACTGGGTTTTGTTGGTTATTAGCTCTGACCAAAACCACATCTGCAATGGGTAAGATTGGCAGGCTTTTGTCGCTAAGCACGCTTAAGCTTCCTTTGCTCAATACCGACATCGCGCCAATCGCAAAACCATTGCGCACAATGCCGCGTTGCGCACTGGCACTGCCACTACAAGCGATGATGGTAAACTCGCGATTGAGTTTATGTAACCCTTCAATGGCAGCTTGATGAAAACGGCAATCCCTCTGGAAAATAGCAATTGGCAAAGGTTGTTTGTTGTGCGCATCACATTTGGGGTTGTACACCCACACGCCTTGAGTTGATTCGAGCAAGTAACCTTCCTCAGAATCTGATGAGCGAGTGATGATGGCTAAGTCTAGATGGCCGCTATCGATCATAATTTTAACTCTATTACTGGGTGTACAGGTTATTTGTAAATCTAGATTTGGCCATTGCTGATGAAGTAATTGAACAACTTTAGGTAAAACAGACTCCGCGTAGTCATCTGGGCAGCCTAGACGAAGCAACGTGCTAGGCTTAACAGCGTTCATTTGTGCCAAGGTTTCATCGTGTAATTGCAATAGTTGTTTAGCGTAGCGCGCAAATATTTGCCCATCGTAAGAGAGATTAAGTAAACGACCTTGTTTTTGAAACAATGATTTATTTAAGTCTTGCTCTAGCTTTTTCATTTGCATGCTGATGGCTGATTGTGTGCGATTCACTTGTTTGGCGGCACGGGTAAAACTGCCAGTTTCAACAAACGCCAAAAAACTTCTCAATGCATCAATGTCCAAAAATTGCTCCAACCTATCAGTAATGCTTATAGGTTATATCAAAATTATCCGTTAGTCAGAACTGTTTTTATTGGGTTTAATTGCGTGACATCGCACGCTAAGGAGACATAAAAATGCAGTTATATATAGGTAATAAAAACTATTCATCATGGTCACTAAGAGCATGGTTAATGCTTGAAAAAAATGGCATAAAGTTCGAAGAAATTAAACTTCCACTAGCAACGCCTGCATTTTATGAAGCGTTAAAAGCGGTGACACCTAGCCTTAAAGTTCCCAGTATTATTGACAACGACATTCATGTTTGGGACTCATTGGCTATTTGCGAGTATATCAACGATGTTTATTTGTCTGGTCGTGCGTGGCCTGAGTCAATGGGTCAAAAGACAAAGGCTCGAGCGGTAGCATGCGAAATGCACTCTGGATTTGGCGCCTTACGCAATGAAATGCCGATGAATATTCGGGCCAAGCGCAGCTTAACGATAAGCGATGCCTGCAAAAAGGACATCGCTAGAATAGAGCAGATTTGGGCTGAGCAGATGAAAGATTATGCAGACGAAGGAGGTTGGTTGTTTGGCGATTGGTCAATCGCAGATGCGATGTTTGCGCCTGTGGTGATGCGCTTTCAAACATATGGCATAGTTGTAAGTTCGCAGGCTCGCCTTTACATGGATAAGGTGCTTAGTTGCTCGGTGTTGGGTAAGTGGATAGACGAAGCCTTACAAGAAACTGACATCGTTACAATAGATGAAGCTGGAACAGAACTTGAGTAGGAAGCACAATGAAAACAATAGGTTTATTAGGGGGCATGAGCTGGGAGTCTACCGCTACATATTATCGATTGATAAATGAAGGTGTGAAAGCCAATCTTGGTGGACTTAATAGCGCTAAAATCGTGCTTCATAGTGTTAATTTTGCAGAAATAGAGGCGCTGCAACGTACAGGCGATTGGCAAACATGTGCTCAGATATTAGGGCAAGCTGCCGCAGGGCTGGAGCGTGCTGGTGCCGAGTGTATTGTAATTTGCACCAATACGATGCATAAAGTGGTCCCACAGCTCACAAAATATGTGTCTGTGCCCATTATACATGTTGCGGATGTGGTCGCGCAGACACTAAAGGCACGGAGCGTTGAACGCGTCGCACTGCTTGGTACGCGTTTTACCATGTCAGAGCCATTCTATGCTGAGCATTTAAGCAAGCACGCTTTAGAGGTGATTGTCCCAAATCAAGACGAGCAGAAAATGGTGGATGGTGTCATTTATCAAGAGTTATGTGTTGGGCAAATTAATCCAAGTTCAAAGCAACAATACCTAACGTTGATAAATGCATTACATAAAAGAGGCGCTCAGGCGGTAATACTCGGATGCACAGAGATAGGTTTGCTTATCAATCAACGAGATTGTGAACTGACGTTATTTGACACAACACAAATACATGCACAAGCGGCTGTAAGCTTTGCCTGTGACAATAGCTAGCGCCCCTTACTTGCTTTTATGTTGCTAAGTTATACAAGCGCATCTATAACTGTATGATGCGTTTATTTTTTATAGTGATATAAAAGTGAGTAAGAGGCTAGCGGTATGTTGTATCTGGGTGTCGAGTATATTTGGAGGTTTGTTGCAAGCTCAGGAGGACGAACAAGAGATCTTCTCACTTACGTTGAATGACTTACTGGAGCTTTCCGTGACGTCCGGCTCTGAACGAGCCGAGAAGTTGCGCTATACACCCGCTTCCATTCAAGTCCTCACCAAAGAGCAAATCAAACAGCGTGGTTATACAAGCCTAAGCGAGGCCATTACAGATTTTTCTGGATTCGACCTCAGTACTTCGTACGGTTCTGAACACACGACTTTTTATCAAAGGGGATATAGAACTCCGAGTGCACAGCGTACATTGGTTATGATTAATGGCATTATTAATAACCGGCTGTGGAGCCACGACTTTCCAGCTAATCGGCAGATCCCACTTACTGGTATTGAACGTGTAGAGGTGCTTTCTGGCCCTGCTGGTGCTGTATATGGGCCCAATGCCTTTTTGGGAGTGATCAATATCATTACGCAAAAAGGCAAGGACTTAGAGAGTGACGAGCACCATTTAACGATGCAAGTTCAGATGGCTGATTTTGATTCGAAGGGGTTAGATTTCACGGTACTGGGTAAGCAACAAGGCCTAAGTTATTGGTTATCGGCAAAGGTCTATGAAAGTGATGGGCCTGAACTTGAAGATATGGCGACCTGGGACTTTACGAATGAGCAGTATTTATCAGATGAGCGGTTTTGGGGACCTGTACTCAACTATAAATATAATGGCGTACCATACGGAGAATATGTTTCAAAGAATCAAGAGCAAGGGGTGTTTGGTGAGATAAGCTATGATGGCTTGACCGCTGGTGTTAACCACTGGATCACGCACACTGGCTATGGCGTGCAGTTTAGTTTTGATAGGGGGCAGCCTAATGCTACCTGGAGTAAAAGAACTAACATGTATTACCTTGAATACGATCATGTTTTTTCTTCAGGCTTTGGAGTGAAAAGCTTCTTGCGCTATCGCACTGAACAGAGATACGGTAATTGGGCTGAGGCAAGCCCTGATAAAAACAGCGAAAACTCCCAATATTCGTTCGTCACCATTTCCGATTGGAACTCGTTTAACTCCTCTTGGCAAGCTCGTCAGGATTATGACTACCAATATTCAGACTCATTACATTTGGCTGCGGGAATTAAATACGAAAGAAAGGAATTAACCAAAGCTTATGAAATTTGTGGGTATTGGGCATCTGCGTACTGCTCATTAGAAGATGATGGACAGTTGGGACCTTATGGACTGGGCAAAGGGGTATATTATTCCACCGACAGCAGCATGCCTGTACTACTTGGTGCGTTGGGGGAAATGGACGAGTCTAATCTCATTCGAACTACAGACAGAGGCGCATATTTTAGAGCTAGTTTAAAAATGCCAGGTTGGTCGTTAAGTGGCGCCATTCGCTGGGATAATAATTCAACCTATGGCACATTCATCAAGCCCAGAGTGGCGGCTACTTATGATTACAATGAACGCAATACATTTAAGATAATTTATGCCACTGCTTTTCAAGAACCTGCACCCATTCAACTCTATGGCGGCTGGAATGGTCGCAATGCCAATCCTAACTTGTTGCCAGAAGAAGTTCGTGACTTGTCGTTAATATGGATGTATCAAAGTGGGGCATGGTTTAGTGATTGGTCAGCTTTTTATAGTAAATATAAAAACGTAATAAAAGAAGAAGCGGATAATGCGGGTAAAAGGGATGTAAAAGGAATTGAGTGGCGTGTTAAATATGAGATGGATAATCACTGGTTTGACGCAGCTCAGATAAGCAGTTACATAAACTACAGTTATACTGATGTTACGAGTTATATCAACTATGATCATCAGCGTGGCCGTTGGATAGGTAGTGGCAGCGCAGCCTGTAAGCAAGATAGCACGCTATGCGAAGAGTATCGATTGCCCTTGGGTGATATAGCGCCACACAAACTGAATATTGGTTTTAATGTGCCGGTTACTTCCCAATGGAGTGTAAATACTCGGTTTAACTATGTATCTTCTCGGCACCTTTACTTAAGAAACCCATTAAGAGCACAGGGAATTAAGCTTGGAGACTATTTGACAACGAACCTAAATTTGACGTGGCGCAGTGATAGGCTCAGTGTTCACGTTAAAATTAACAATCTATTTGATAGTCAAATATATCATTCTGGGCTTGGACCTGCCGACTCGGGCAATGCATTTACAAGTGCTGATGGTAACCTTTCACGCACTCAAGGGTTTTACAATTCAGTGTTGCCACAAGTGGGCCGTAATTGGGAAGTTGTCGTCACCGCCAGCTTTTAGCTCGTTGAAAAGCTCAAAAGGCGGGGGGCGCACTTTTGAGCTTAGTTTGTGTTATTAACAGTTTTCGTTTTCTGCTTTCGCTGCTTCTTTGAGGTTTTCACAAGCGTCTTCGACAGCGTTTTGAGCGTCAGTGACCATTTCATCAACCTCTTCGCCTGTTTCCTCGGCAGGGCCGTCAGAGCAACCAGCTAGTGTCAATAGTGTTGCTGCACCAAAGACTTGTATCAATGTTTTTAAGCTATTCATAATATCACCTTGTTCCTTTTGATTTATTTATTAACGACAGAAGAAATGACAGCACTAAAAAAGCAACGAAGATAAAGAACAAAATCTTCGCAATGCTAGCTGCTGCACCCGCGATGCCACCAAAACCAAATACAGCGGCAATAAGCGCAAGTACTAAAAAAATAAGTGACCAACGTAACATGGGAACCTCCTTTGTACTTAGGCTGTTAAGCCGTAGTTTCTTTCAGGCCTTTCATCTCATCATGGTTTGCCTGCATCACCGAGCGGATTTGATTGAGGGCGAGTGTACAGCTAGGTGGTAAGTCTTGCTTTAAAGCTCTGTCGATTTTTCTCAGTACTTTATCTTCGACCTCTTCAAGCTGAGAAAGGTAGGTATGCTCTTTATCCGTACTAATAAGCGAAATGACTTTAGTATAGGACTCTCGAAGTTCAACGCTTAACGCGTTGTCATCTTCAATTTTACCCTCATCGGCAACTATGAATTTTTGTAGCTCAGATACGGCCTGTGCCTTATCGAGAATATTTTTCTCAAAAATTCGTGCCAGTATAAGGTTGTCAATGTTCTTCTTGGCTTGCGTGTAAAACTCTACGCCTGCATTTAGTACTTTGATCAGTTCTTTAACTGTACTTAAATCATGATTGGGATGCGTCATATATTCTCTCCTTAATCTTCAACAAATTAAACTTTGCGTGTTCAAATATCATCAAGCATGTCCTATGCCATATTGTTTTTACTTTATTTTCATGTGGTTATGGGGTTTTTAACTAGGAAGATGTAATTTTTACTTAATGGTTGTAATCACTTCACGTAATTTTTGCATGATTGTGACTCATGTGATTTATAACAGTGTGTGATGGGTAAGCTTGGTACTTTAAAAAACGAATGAGCCTGTATTGCGACGTCTAGTGATAGCAAGTAGATGGATAACAGTGCAGTTGTTTGACATAGCCTGTCAAAAAGTTACAAAGGCCGTGAATATTTTACCTGTAAAAATTTCATGTTCAATGCAATAGAGGCGCATATAGAACTAAGGTTTTCTTTTATTTGTTTGATTTATATGATGTTTTACTTTTGGTATGCGTTGTGCTTCATCTAATTCGACCAAATAATTTAAGGAGAATGATTATGAAACGCACATTGATTACTATCGCATTGGCTTCAACTTTGGCTGCAACCTCAGCAAGCGCTAAAGATAACACGTGGGAGAAAGAAGCAAGCGATGCTTGGATAGATGGTAAAGCAGAAGCTACGCTGCTATTTAACACGAACCTAGATTCTTTTGACATCAACACCGATGTCAAGGGGGGGGTAGTTATCCTGACTGGTAAAGTTGAGCGTAGCGTAGATAAAAAACTCGCTGAAGAACTCGTTGAGGGGATCGACGGAGTAAAAGAGGTTGAGAACCAGATCACCATCGTTGAGAGCGCTCAGCAAGATAAAAGCAACCATATGGATAAGTCTACATTTACGGACGCTAAAATAGCTACCGTGATTAAAACACGCTTTCTATTTGATACGGATGTTGATGCCAGCGACATTGAAGTTGATGTTGAAAACGGCGAAGTAACATTGCGTGGGGAAGTGGCTTCTTCTTCAGAGAAGCAGCTCGCTGTAGCCATAGCGAAGAATACAGCTGACGTACGTGATGTTAATACAGAGCTAAAAATCGTTAAAGAATCTTAATTACCCAATGCTTAAAAGCGCTCCTATGAGCGCTTTTTTTATCACTAAATTTCAATTCACAACTTTCTATAAATACACAAGGAATTATTATGCGTAAATTCGCTTCAATTACCGCTGCGTCTATGGTTTTAGCAATGAGTGGGGTAGCATCTGCTGCACAAGGCAATTACTTTGATTTTAATGGTGAGCCTAAGGTGTATGCCGGTATTGGCTATGGTCAGTATTCGTTTCAGTGGGATGACAGAGAAAACGATACCAGCTTTGATGAAGATGAGTCGATGTTAAAGGGTTATATCGGTACGGCTCTAAATGAATACTTTAGTGTTGAGCTTGCCTATCAAAACTTTGATGAAGCTAGTGATATCGATAGCAATGCAGAGCTTGATGGTGTCTCGTTAGCTGCGCGTTTTTCTGCGCCACTCAGTAATAGATTTTCACTCTATGCAAAAGGAGGGTGGCTTGAGTGGAATGCTGATATTTATGCCAATATTCCAGAAGTAGGTAGGGTTGGTACTGAACTTGATGGCGGCGATTGGTTTTATGGTGCGGGTGTTGCCTTCGCTGTGACTAACAATGTAAACATGCGACTGGAGTATGAGCGCTACGAGCTGGATGATAGAATAGACCCGAATATGGATGTGGCATCTTTGTCTGTTGAATATGTATTTTGACGTACAATTATTCCAAACATAGTGCCCAGTTTACATGTTGTTTTTCACCGCTGTGATTTATCATAGCGGTGTTTTTATTTAAATAAAGAGCGCAAGGTTCAACAGGGAAAGGCGCACGTATTTAAGTTAACCTTACTTATAGCAAGCGTGTTAAATGATTAAAAATCTTTGGCTTTGGTATCAGGCCATTTTTAACGTTCTTTAGCGAGTCAAATTACTCATCATGCTTTTGCATATCCTGCAAGGTCTTCCCACCCTTAGCATTAAAATCAAGCGTGCGAATAGGAAATGGTATGAGGATATCGTTCTCATTGAGTGCCTTATTGATGGTAACAATGGCTTTGTGACGAATATCCATAAAGTTCCCGTTGCCTGGATATGCTATCCAAAACCAAACGAGTAAATTTATTGCACTATCACCAAAGTGGCTGGCATAGACAGCGGTTTCTTGTTTGTTTATAACAAACTCATGCTCATTAATCGCTTTTTCTATAACATCTCGAGCTTTGTCAATATCGTCGGCATAAGATATACCGACGGCTACCTCTATACGCCTCTTACCTGTACTCGAATAGTTTTTAAGGTCATGTTTGAAAAGTATTTTATTTGGGATTATATGAAGCTGTCCATAGAAGTTCTCGATTAGCGTATTACGCAGGTTGATTTGTTTAACCGTACCAAAGGTATCACTTGTTTCTACGATATCACCTACCCTAAACGGCTTACGTATCCCCATGACGACACCCGCAATGAGGTTTTCTGTCATATCTTGAAATGCAAAACCGATAGCAAGCCCAATAATTCCTGCACCAGCTAAAAGTGACGCGACCGCACCAGAGAGCCCCATAATATCCAAAGCGAAGAAAAAGCCTATGGCTATTACAACCAGCTTAATGATTGCCGCTAGTAACCCTGCGACTTGAACAGAGTTAGATGCCCTTTTGAGTAGCTTGAGTGACCACTTAGCAATTAGGCTGGATAAGAAAAGAAATAGTACAAAAATAATGATGGCAACAATGAGGTTGGGTACATTTTTAATGCTTAGTTCAACCCAAGCTTCTACTTTTTCATGTATGAGCTGCCAAAACTTCTCTAACGATAAAATATCCATATGGCTTCACCGTGTTAAATTGAAAGGTACAGTGTCGCAGTTATTATGCCAACCAGCCCTTAATTAAAAGTTAGTTGAAACAACATGTTGTGAGCGATGCGTGGAGAGGGGCGGGAAGGTGGTAAATTTTTACCTGTAATTTCTTCACAATGTTGGAAGAACCTACATCACAAATGAGTGGTACGCTAAGGTGTAAATATTAATACTTTAATTATGATTGTTTTTCTCTGTGGTGTGCGACACGCTTGCTTTCAGCACGAGTAACTTTTCAAGCACACGTATTCACTTTGTCGGGTACGAAAATTGTACAGTGTAAATTTTTCTCACTCAGACTGTATAGGTTACAATTCAATATTGAGTTTTTATATAAGACTTTGATTTTTAAGTTATTTAAGTTTGGCCTGTTGATTGCTTTATACAAGTGACATTTACTTTTTATAAGGATTAATCATGGCTACTACAAATACAGCGACAAGTAACTCTAATCGTAAGTCTAACTCTAAAGATCAGCCAACACACGCGCAATACAGTGATGAGGAGCACCCTGTATCAGATAAAGTGGCAGACACTCTTCATCATACAGTTGATGGCTTGCACTCGAGTGCAGCTCATGCTGAAGAGGTGCTAAGGGCGAAAAGTGGTGAATCTGCAACTGCGATAAAAGCACAGTCAAGACTACTTCAGCAAAAGTGGAACAAATCGGGCGCTAAAAAGTATGCAACTGAAAACCCCGTGAAAACAGCTGGGTTTGCCTTTACAGCGGGTATGTTGCTGACGTTATTTTTAAGGAAGAAATAAGATGAAAGAGTCACTTGGTTCTTCACAAAAAGAGCAAGGCTCAGTTGATCTGAAAGCGCAGTTTGATGCGCTTTCGGATCAAGGACGCCAGTTGGTTGCAAGTTATATCGACATCTTTTCGAGCTACTCGAATTTACTCAAAGCAAAGTTAAAGGCGAACTTAAAGCTGCTTGTGACCATCTTCTCGCTTATTGTTGCAGCGGTGATGTTGATGATGATGGTCTGGGCGAGCCTTCAAGTGGTGCTTGCCTATGCTTTGGTATCAACGGGGTTTAGCTGGTATGCCTCAGCAGGTTTGGTGATGGCACTGAATGTTGCATTGGTTTATTACCTAACCGCAACGGCTGTGCGATTATTTGACAAAGCCAGTGGAGATTTACTGGACGACTTCTTTAACGCTGATAGTAAATAGGTTCAACATGACTTATCTAGCTAAATACATATACCAAGCTGCGAATAAAGAAGTGAATGAGCGCCGAGCACATTACCTACGCAGCACTTTACGCCATCAGGTTATTAAAACCTGTATGTGTGCGCAATTAAAAGAAGTCATCTCATCGCCTATCGTTTTGACAGGCGTGGTAGTCGCTGGTGTTTATGTTTCTGGGTCAAATAAATTTGGAACGTTGCGGCAATTAGTCCGCATGAGACAAATGATAAAGCAGCTCAGTTGACCATCTCGACAGGTATTCTTATTTTTCGCCCGTATGATTTACAGTGACTCAATGAGTGCTTGAAGATCAGGTAATGACACGGGCTTAAGCAGAACTTTATCTATGTTCGCGGTCGCCAGTTTTTGTGGGTCTGGATCTGAGCCACTCACAATCACTATGTCTTGATGTGGATTGAGCGCTTGAATTTTTGTTACCGCATCAAACCCAGAGCCATCCGGTAGTGTCAGGTCAAGTAAAACCAAGTCAAAGGGGGCTTGATCAGCGTACACATTGAGGCTGCTTTCGATGTTATGCGCACTACATACATTGGCGTCCAAAGAAGACAGTAATAATGTCATCAACTCTCGTGCATCATTGTCATCTTCCACCAACAAAATGCGTTTAGCACTGGAGTTATGTGATTTTTTAAAGGTCTCTGAGTGCTCGTCTTGATTCTGAGAACCTAGATGATAGGTCAATGTAGCGTTTAGTTTAGCGACGTCGATTGGCTTGGTTAAGCAATCATTAAACCCAAGCGCTTTTAGTGTTTCTTTATTGCCTTTTTGCGCTGCAGCGGTCAGAGCCACTACTGGGATCTCAATGCCTTGTTTTCTAATCGCCACAATGGCTTCGTGACCATCCATTTGTGGCATATGTAGATCCATGAAGGCTAAATCTATGTGCTGATTCAGACTTAACGTGTCGACAGCTTGCTTACCGTTGTTTACAGCTGTTACGGTAACGCCTGTTTTTTCGATTAAGTCTGAAATCAAAAAGCGTATTTCTGGAATGTCCTCCACCACAAGCACATGGCCACCCAGTTGTGGTAAAGGCATTTGTTCTACCTCCGATGGTGCTTGCCGTAAATTTAGTGGCACTAATTGTATCTCGCTTGGGGAAGTGTGCTCGTTCAAGATATCTACATAGAATGAGAAAAGGCTGCCTTGGCCGAGCGCAGATTCAACCGTCAAACCTCCGCCTAGCAGCTCAATGAGGGCAGAGCTGATTGCTAACCCAAGGCCCGCGCCTTCATTCGTCTTGGTCGTTGTGTTTTGAACTTGCTCAAAGGGCTTAAATATACGTATGAGGTTTTCGGGGGGAATACCAATACCAGTATCTTTGATATAGACGTGCAGCTGAGTGTGCTTTAGTTCTAGCTCAACTTTAATGCTACCCTCATCAGTAAACTTGATAGCGTTGTAAATAAAATTAGTAAGTACTTGGCGCATTCGTGTTGTGTCATTATATATCTTATCGGGTAGCGGGCCACGGGCTGTGATAGAAAAACAGAGGTTTTTCTTTCTCGCAGCCATTTGAAACAGGCTTTGTAAATCTACAAGGAATGAGTTGAGTGAAAGCCACTCTTTCGATAGCGATAAGGTATTGGCTTTGATTTTCGATAAATCCAATACGTCATTGAGAAGGTTCAGTAAGTGTAGGCTATTGTTATTTATAATTGTCAATTCAGGTTTAATATTGTCCAGTTCTTTGCGAGACAGTAACAGGTCGGTATAGCCCATGATTGAGGTTAAAGGAGTTCTGAGTTCGTGACTCAAGTGCGCTAAAAAGCGGTCTTTTGCTCGGTTGTCGGCCTCGACCCTGAGGCGTTCCAAGCGCTCATTAGTCAACTCTTTACGAGATAGGGCATAGCGGATAGCACGAATAAATCGTACGCTATTAATTTCAGACTTAACCAAAAAGTCTTCAGCGCCAAGCTCAAGAGCTTGCTTGTCTAGCACTTCATCTGCCAGACCAGTTAGCATAATAAAGGAGGTTGAATTGCCCATCTCTTTAGCTGCTTTTAATACTGATAGGCCTGTGTAGGCACCAAGATGATGGTCTAATAAGCAAAGGTCAAAAGTTGTCTGCTCAAGTGTATGAATTATTTCGTCAAAGTCACTTAACCAAGTGATCTCAAAGTCAAACTCTAGCATTTCGTTAAGATAGTCGAGAGCCAGCGTATAATCGTCTTCATCATCTTCGATTAATAGTAGCTTGACGGTTTTATCGTTACTCATCTAGTGCTCCACGCTACGGTAGTTCGACTATCTCAATCCAATATTTACCTAGGTTTTTCATCAACTCGACTAAACTTTCGAAATTGACAGGCTTTGAGATGTAAGAGGCGGCACCTGAGTCATAACCCCGTAGCTTATCTTCCTCTTGCTTAGAGGTGGTGAGAATAACTACTGGGATTGAGCGTAGGTTCGGGTCTGCTTTTATTTCCTTTAGTGCTTGTCTACCATCCATTCTTGGCATGTTTAAATCCAATAAAATCAGGCTTGGTCTAGGGTGAGCTCGCACGTCACTAAAGCGCCCTTCATGGCGAAGATACTCCAGTAGCTCAACGCCATCATGAACAAAGTTTATGGTATTAAGCACACGCCCCTCATCGAGTGCATCTTGTGTTAACATCCGATCATCTTCATCATCATCGGCCATTAGAATATTAATTCTTTTCGGTTGTGAGTAGTTCATTTGTGTTGTCCTGTACACTGAATAGATTGGCGTCAGTGGGTAGTATAATCGTAAATGAGGCACCATTATTGGCATTGGGAACCGCATAAATTTGGCCACCATGGCGCTCTATGATCCGTCTGCATACGGCTAAACCAATACCTGTGCCAGCGTATTCTTTACGTGTATGTAAACGTTGGAACGGGGTAAATATTTTTTCAGCATATTCTGGCGCAAAGCCAATACCGTTATCACTGATGGTGATTTTGATCCAAGTTTCTTGCTGATGCGTCAGATGGGAGGGGGCTGAGATTGATTCGCTATGAATCTCTATTTCGAGCGCTCGCTGGTTGTGGCGAAACTTTATTGCATTAGACAGCAAGTTAGAAAATAACTGAGAGAGTTGGCTGGCGTCAGCAATAATTGTGGGGAGTGGATGGATGACTATCGAGCCTTGGCTTTCTTCTATGGCAATTTCTAAGTCGTCAGTGACTTGCTTGAGTAAGTTATTTAAATCAACTTGAACGAACGCTTTACCTCGTGTAGTAACACGAGATAGCTCTAATAAATCAGTGATCAGTGTAGACATGCGCACCGCCGCGGCATTCATTCGCGCGAGATAATCACAGCCTTTGGCACCGAGTTGATCACCACAGGTGGTGGTGAGCCTGTCAGCAAATGCACGAATTTTTCGAAGTGGCTCTTGCAGGTCGTGGGAAGCAACAAATGCAAAGTCTTCTAATTCTCGATTACTTCGGTTTAGTTCGTCGGTGTAAACTTCAAGTGCTTGGGTACGCTCTTTCACTCTTTGTTCTAGCACTTGGTTTAATGCTTCTAACTGTTGCTTCGCGGCTTTTTGGTTCTTGAGGTGTTTATTCAGCAGTACCACAATGAATATACACATCAATATGCTTAGTACTGTAAACCAAATGACATTGCTTTTTGCTTGTGTTCTTGCTTGTTCTAGTCGCTGCAGCAACGCTTGCCTGATCAAGGTTTCTTCTTCAATTATTACTTGATATAGCTTGCGCATATCACCTTGAGATAACTGTGTATCTTGTAATAATCTTTGTTGCTGCGTTTCATCTGTTATAGCTGCTAAATCGATACTCGCGCCCAAAGAGTTCAACTTTATTTGCGCAAGTTTGGCGAATTCTTCAATTCGAGCCTGTTGTAAATGGCTTTGTGATTTTATTTGCTGCAAGCGCTTCAAGGTCGCTTTGAACTGCTCAAGCGTTTCTTTATAGGGGGCAAGAAACGCTTCTTTTTTAGAAATGAGGTAACCTCTTTGGCTTGATTCCGCATTGAGCATGTCTATATGCATGCTATCAATAACCAGCATCACCTCACCGGCATTGGTTAGGTCTTTGTGAATATCAGCAATATCATAGATATTTTTAAAGCCAATCATGGCGTTGGATAAAATAGCACCTATGATAAGCATGGCATTTAGCCATGCAAAGCGAGAGGCACTTAGCCTATTTATGAAGCTGCTCATGGTTATTTAGCCTCTATTATTGTGCTGATTTTGCCAATGCTCATTGTTGTGTCATTTGCTGTATGGTGGCACTACATTCTTTCGCTGCAAGGATAATTTGATCAGCAATTTTTTTGACCTCCTCTGGTGAGGCGGACTTATCGACCATGATTTTAAGTAACTCAGCATTCATTGATATATGATTGAGTGGCTTTCGTGCATCATGAACAATTGCGTCGAGTTTTGCTTTATCTTGCATTGTTTATAACCTCCAAACTAAAGTGGTTAATGAGAGCTTTCGTAAGTGTTTAATCGGTTATATAGCGTTTTCGTACTGATCCCAAGAATTTTTGCCGCATTGGTTTTATTACCATCAACCGATTCTAGTGTTTTGTAAATTAACTCTTTTTCCAGTGCCTCTATGGTTGTACCTACTTTGATGTTGGTGTTTATGATGGGATGAGCATCTTGCTGTGTTGCATTGTCAGTGGCAGGGTGAGCCACTGAAGTGGCGCTACTATGCTTCGAAAAAGGCGAGTCGAATGAATCAGGAAAGACCAAAATCTTTCGTTTTAAATCTGCCATGATGTAAGCACGATGAATAGTATGCTTGAGTTCTCGGATATTGCCGGGCCAATCATGCGTCACTAGCCGGTCCATGTCTGCGTCATTCATGGTAACGTTAGAGTTATATTGCTGATTTAACTCATCGAGGAAATGTCTGGCGAGTAATGGAATATCATCTTTTCTTTCTCGCAAAGGTGCTATCGTAATCGGGAACACTGCCAATCGGAAGTAAATGTCTTCTCGTAGCACTTTGCCTTGAGCAATTTCTTCTATGCAACGGTTCGTCGCTGAGACAACGCGGCAATTAATAGGGATACTTTTTGTTGCGCCGACTCTTGTCACTGTTTGTGTTTCTAGTACGCGTAATAAATTAGGTTGCATATCTAAGGGCATTTCAGTGAGTTCATCCAAAAATAGCGTACCGTTCTTAGCCAACTCAAACACGCCTTGTTTTTGTGCGTTGGCCCCAGTAAAAGCCCCTTTTTCATGACCAAATAACTCACTGCCAATTAAGTCTTTGGGTATCGCTCCACAGTTGATAGATACGCGATCGCCGGTAGCGTTACTTGCATTGTGAATTGCTTGTGCGACCATCTCCTTACCAACACCACTTTCGCCCAATAGCATGACGTTCGCATCGGTTTTTGCAACGCGCTCAATCATCAGGTACATGTCTTTCATCGCCTTTGATTCGCCAATTAGGCAACCGAAGTGATGCGTGTAGCCTTTACTTTCTTCTTTACTTGAAGCTTGTTTGTTGGGAGGTGTGAATAGGATTCCTTTCAAGTCATCTGCATCAATGGGTTTAGTTAAATAGGCGATGCTGTCATCGCATATCTCTGCGATGGCATTTTTTACACTAGGGTGGCCTGTGATCATGGTCACTGATGAGGGAATGTTTGCGCTTTGGATATAATCGAGCAAGTGTAATCCACTGCCATCCGGGAGCATGAAATCTAATAAGATATGGTCAAATTTATGTGAGGCAAGCCATTGTTTAGCTTCTTTAATTGAGGCGGCACTATACACCTCACAGTCTAGGTATTCGATGATCTTGCATGCCAGCTCGGTAAACTCCAAATCATCGTCAATTAATAAAACACTTTTCACAAGTTCATATCCTTTTCTTACCTCTTGTCCATTCTAACTGATATCAAAGCGTTTTTACATGCTACGTATCAGCACAAATAATTGAGAGGCTCTGTGGTAGCACGGCAATACTTAATTGTTTGGCAGACTCTATCTCACCATCAATAGAATATTGGAACTCGGTTTCGCTACTAAGATGAACGGCTTTTGCTTTGTGGTGTTGCACACTCATGTTGGCGCTGTTGCTTTGGCTGATGCTATTGGTGACAAGCTCGGCTAAACTCAATATACGCTCAGAGGTATCGTCTGTATAATTGAGTTGTGTAATATCGAGCAAACCGTCTTGCCAGTCAGGCGGGCCACCTCCTTGTGCTAGCAAGGTACTAAAAGGAGCCGCGTTGGCAATGGCAATACTACTACACTCTACATGCTCAGGGGGCTGCTCATCCACACACAGGGTCATGTCAAGTTTGTCATGTGCTATGAGCGCATTGTAAAACCCTTTGATATAAGCCAATTGCCCTAGGCGGTTTTTTTGCTCACGATTGGCATGGTCAATCATGCGCTCTTCTAAGCCTACTGCCACAACCAATAAAGCTGTTTGCTCATTACATGTCATGGTGTCCATATTGACAGTTTGGTGTGCAAGCAGTGCCTCACACGCTTCAGTTATCGGGTTTACTTTGCTGTTAAAACCCAGCAGCACATGAGCAAGGGCATTTGCGGTACCTGTAGGCATAATACCCAATGTATGTGGGGTGTTTTTAATTGCCGATGCAACTTGAGTGACTGTGCCGTCGCCACCGCAAGCGACAAAGGTGGTTGCGTTTGAGCGAGGTTCCAGCAGTGAAGAAGCTAAATTAGTCACATCCGTGTCTTTTTCTGTGAAATGAAAGTTCAGCTGATATTCTTTTGTAAGTTCTCCAATAATTTCATTGTCATACTGATACCACTTACCTGAGCCAGAGACAGGGTTTACGATCAACTGTAATTCTTGCGGTGCATGTTTTATAACATGGTTGTTAATAGAAATAAGGCCCTTAAGTTGTTTTTTATTAAGTCTTGCTGTGCCGCGAATACTTTGTATTTGCTCAATTACTTCTCGAACGGTTAAATCAGGTTGAGAGGCGAGTAAGTATGCGCAAAGCGTGAAAAATGAGCGACCACGACCCAGTGCGCAGTGTATGACAACTTTGTTCTTAAGCTGATGCTGTGCTTTTATCCAGTTGATTGCGTGTATTATTTGCGTTTCGTTTGGTGAGTAATGATCTAAAATAGGAATATTCAGATAGTACAGACCTTCCTGTTCAGCAGACCAGTTCAAGCCATCAAATTCAGCAGTAACGTCAACAATAGCATTAACGCCCTCTGCCTCAAGCATTTCAATATCGGTAGGAAATAGTCGACATGCTAAAAATAGATCTGGGGTGATCTGCTGTATTGCTGGAACTTTATCATTATGACGCACAATGGCATTGTACAACTGCGCGCCTGCAAGGTAGGGCAGAAGTAAGATTTTGATCCATAATGGTATTGAGCCTGTGGCAGATTTTCTGAATATTTTAGGGTAGTTGCTTGTGTAAGCGAGTAATATAAAAAATAGTGACAATGAGAGCCACACAGAGGGAATGAGTAACCAGCCATGACGGCCTGCCCAGACTAGCCCAAGTGAGAGTAAAAGAGCGACGGCATAGTATTTAATCATTTTCATTAAGTTAAAACTCCTTTGGTTACCTAAAGTGAAAGCAAAATCTGCACCACACAACCATATTTTAACGTTTTGATTTAAAAGAAATTATTTTTCTATATTATTTGGCGTGTCGAATTTACACGAACAGACTGATTATATTGTAACTTTTACAGGCCCATGTCTGTAAAAGGTATCGTGTGAATCTTACTTGCTAATTGATTAACGATATAGCTTTGTAAAAATAGCACATAAAGTTGTTGAGTCGGCTCAGTTGTGCCATGTTTAATTAGGTTTTACTGTATTTTTTGCAATTTAGGAGGTTGATATAACAATAAATTTTAAAGTTTTTATTCTAATTTTGAAGTATGTGTGAAATATTAACCTTTTGATTTGTAGTAGGAGTGTGCACTAGCACTGAGGCCAAATGCTTAAACAACTTTCCATCAAGCAAAAAATCATTTTGGGCTTTACTAGCTTAGGTATTTTACTATTGATATCAAGTGGCCTTGCATATACGGCTTTAAAGCAAATCAACCACGCCAACAGTGAGGTAAAAAGTGTTGCATTACCTATATTAAAAACGGCTAACACCTTACAGCTACAACAAAGTTCATTAAGCAAATTAATCTCTAAAGCTTACAGTGAAAATGATGGCGCGCAATTGAGAGCCATAAAGCAGCGCTTTTCTGAACAACAGCAAACGTACCAAACACAATTGTCTACACTTCATTCTATTACTCAAGACAAACAACAGTTTACTGAACTTTTAAACACCATAGTGTCAGTGAGTAAAAATATTGAACGTGAGGCGAACTCTCTACTGTCGGCGAAACTCACAGTCATCGAACAAAGACAGCGTATTAGCGAGCAGATAGAACAGTTTGAACAAGCCCGAAGCTTGGCCAGTGACGCTATGCTTAATCTTGAACTAGTTGAAACGAGCAATAGGCGTCAGCTTGCGGAAGTGGCAGGTACAGGTATACGTATTGACGATATGATGTATACCTTAAGCGACAACGTAAAAGTTGCGAATCAGCTTGAAGGACAAAATTGGCAAGCCCAACAAGATGATGTGCGGTTTTTGCTAGGTAATATTCACGATAATTTGCAGTTTTTAAAACGCCAGTCACAGGGATTGGATGTAGAGGAATTATTAACAGCGTTTGGCGAGCAATTGACGGTAATTGCAGCCATGGTAGATGAACCCGGCAGTTTGTATCAAAGCGTAGCAAAGAAGCTGTCTGCTCAGGCTCAGTCGCAAAGTGCATACCAGCTAGCAGAACGGGCAACAGAGCGGGTTCAGAATACGTTGCGAGACCTACAAAAAGCTGCCGATGAGCAATTTAATTACTATGAAAACATTGCAGAGCAAAAGATTCAACAGGCTCAAAAGGCCGCTTTGACCATGGCCGTGGTGTTTATTGTTTTAGCTGTATTTATTGCCATTTCAACGAGTCGAGCGATGTTGGGCCCTTTGGCGGCCGTAAATAAAATGCTTGGTTATCTGGCTCAAGGAGATTTCTCTAGAGCTATGAAAAAGCGCAGTGATGACGAATTTGGCATGTTGATTGACAACATCAACCGCGTAAAAGACAGCCTGCGAGTGCTGTTGGATGATATTAACAAAAAGGTTCATGAGTTGGAGCACATGTCAGACTCGACGCAACAGCGCAGCCAGACTTTGGCACAAAACGCCCAGCAGCAACTACAGCGCATTGACAGCGCAGCAGGGTTGGCCTCACAAATCGCGCTCAGCGCTCAACAAGTTAGTGAAGAATCAGCAACGACGCTTAGCAGTATCAAAGAAGCGGAACAGCAGAGTTTGAGCGTCAATGATATCGCCAACGACAACAAGCAGCACATGCTATCGCTCAACAGCAAAATGGCAGACACCGTTGCGGTTATGGATAAATTGACACAGCACAGTGAAAACATCGGATCGATTCTAGACACGATCGTTTCTATTGCAGAGCAAACTAACTTATTAGCTCTGAATGCTGCAATAGAGGCTGCTCGAGCAGGCGATCAAGGTCGTGGCTTTGCGGTTGTTGCGGATGAAGTCAGGACCTTGGCTGCTCGTACTCAATCTTCAACCAATGAAATCAATACCATGATTGAGGCACTGCAACAGGACACTAAACTGGCCAATAGTGCTATTTTAGAAGGCCAGTCAGGTACTCAGGCATGTGCAGCTCGCAGTGAGTCATTATCAGATGCCATTGGCCAAATTGAGCAGGTATTGGTACAAGTGAATGAGTTAAGCAGTCGCGCCAGTGGCGCTGCCAATGATCAGGTATCTCATTGTCAAGAAATTGAGAGTGTTATGGAGCACGCTCAGCAAACCGCTAAAGACAACGCCAATGAAATGCAACATATGGCTCAAGCCAGCGAGTCGCTTAGCCGCTTTGCAAACTCCCTGACTGAATTAGTGAGCCGTTTTAAGCTGTAGTGCTGACGGACGTTAGAATACCTCTACATTCTTGCAAGTTCATAAAGTGTGGTACAGGGTAATCTGGGTGCGCTTCTTTTAGCGCAGATTGTGCAAGGGCATCAATATCTTGACCGCGCAGTTCACTAAAAGTGGTTTGAATGTGCATAGTTGTAAGAAGTTGCTCGATATGGGTGAGTAAATCCTCCGCCTGACGTGCGATTGGGTAATCCAAAGAGGTCAGACGACACTCACGAGCAATTAAAGCCAGTGTGTTATCAATACGAGTGCCGTACCAGCGTAAAACAGGCAATAATAATACCGCGTTTGATAAACCATGCGCAGTACCATAGTTGGCGCTGAGCTGGTGCGAAATGGCGTGCACGTATCCTACTGAAGTACGTGTAAACGCTTGCCCTGCATAAAACGAGGCCAATAATAGTTGTTCTCGGGCATCTAGGTCTTCACCATTTTGGTAGGCATTTGGCAAATGGCTGAAAATTAAATCACAAGCCTGTAGCGCCCTTTCCCTACTAAATCGCAAACAGTTAATGCTTAATAGCGCCTCAATTGCATGTGTCAGAGCATCTATTGCCGTTGTTGCGGTTAACTGCGCAGGTAAGCTGGTGGTGAGGTTGGGCAGTAATACAGCGTGTTGTGGTACCAATGAAAAATCAGTAGCAGCATATTTTTGCTGCTTTTGGGGGTCGTTAACAACTGCAGCAACCGTTGTTTCTGCACCGGTACCTGCTGTCGTCGGAATCGCAATATTGGGAGGCAGACGTTTGAGCACTTTAAACAGGCCTTTGAAGTCGGCTATCGGTTTATTGGGCCTGACTACTTTAGCACCAATGAGTTTCGCGCAGTCGATTACTGAACCGCCCCCGATAGCGATAATTGCACCGCATTGGTTGTGTGTGTAACAGTCATAGCCTTGTTCAACATCGTTAACGGTAGGATTAGGGTGAACGTCACTAAAAACGAATGGTTCAAGTTGTTGTTGTTTGATGATGTCGAGTAATGCTGATATTTGTGGGAGCTTCACGAGCGTATTGTCGGTGACAACGAGCACGTGGGACTGTTGTTTAAGTTTGAGTGCTTGTAACGCTTCTAGTAGCGCGTTACTACCACGGTGTAACTTGGGATTAGGCACACCAATTAGAATAACGATGCATTTAAGGATGAAGTGATAACAGCGATAAAGCAGGGCCATGTGAGCGCTCGATTTTTAAACATGACAAAAATGTAGCATAAAGCTGTTTATTCATCTATGTCAGGTGAAGGAACGATACACATAAGACACTGATGCTTATCGTGTTATGTTGGAAGCGTATAAAAACAAAAAAGCCGCTGAAAAGCGGCTTTTTAAAGAGCAATCAAGTTGCTGCTTAAATGAGATTAGCTGAAGCTTACAGCTCTACGCTCTTTACGTTCACCATCGCGACGAGGTGGACGTTTTCCTTCGCTACGTGGGTCTTTAAAGCTACGCTTTCTGTCGCCACGAGGCTCAGAGCTGCCAGCTTTATCAGCTGGGTGAGAGCTCTTAGTTAGCTTCATTGGACGTTTACAGATAAATACGTTCTGGAAGTGTGATAGCACTTCAGCAGGCATATTCTGTGGTAACTGCACCGTACTGTGTTCATTGAACAGGCGGATGTCACCGATGAATTTGCTTGAGATATCAGCTTCGTTCGCAATAGCACCAACAATGTTCTTAACCTGAACACCGTGATCACGACCCACCTCGATACGGTAAGTATCCATAGGTCCTTGTGAGCTGTTGCGTGGACCACGATCTGAACGCTCACTGCGTTCACGGCCTTTACGCTCACCACGAGCACCGTCACGACCACGACCTTCACGGCGATCATCGCGTTCACGACGCTCACGCTGGAACTTGATTTCTTCAACTTTAAGCGGTGACTGTTGCTGTGCTAAACACAGTAACGCGCCTGCTAAGTCTTCAGTGCTAAGTTCTAGCTTTTCAGCCAAGTCTTTTGCAACGTCATTGAAAAAAGCAATATCTTTGTGCTCAAGTGATGTTGCAAGCTTAGTTTGTAGTGCCGCGATACGTTTTGCTTCAACCGCTTTTGCAGAAGGTAATTCAACCTCAGCAATTTCCGATTTAGTATGACGCATGATGTTGCGTAGCAAATAACGTTCATTGTGTTTTACGAACAAGATTGCTTTACCAGTACGACCCGCACGACCAGTACGGCCAATACGGTGTACATATGCCTCACTATCTTGTGGAATATCGTAGTTGATTACTAAGCTTAAACGATCCACATCTAGACCACGAGCTGCAACGTCTGTTGCAATAACGATATCTAACAGGCCATTTTTTAAACGCTCTACAGTGCGCTCACGTGCTTGCTGGTTCATATCACCATTAAGCGGAGCGGCTGAAAAACCTTCATGCTCAAGTAACTCTGCAAGTTGTACAGTATCGTTTCGAGTACGAACGAACACAATTGCACCATCATAGTCTTCTGCTTCTAAGAAGCGAACGATGGCTTTGTTTTTGTGTACATTGGCACGCCAAAATACTTGCTCAACCGTTGAAACAGTTGAGTTACGAGCAGAGATATGAACTTGTTCAGCATTGTCTAAATACTTAGCACAAATAGACTGAATCTGTTTTGGCATCGTCGCAGAGAACAAACAAGTTTGCTTATCTTCTGGTGTTTTTTCCATGATGCTTTCAACGTCATCAATAAAGCCCATACGTAACATTTCATCGGCTTCGTCTAACACAAGCGCTGCAAGGTTAGATAGGTCGATAGTCTTACGGTTAATATGGTCAATTAAGCGTCCAGGTGTTGCAACAATGATTTGTGCACCACGGCGTAATGCGCTTAGCTGAATGCCGTAGCTTTGTCCACCATATAGAGCTAGTACTTCAACGCCCTTAGTGTATTTAGCATATTGTTCAAATGCTTCTGCCACCTGGATGGCAAGTTCACGAGTTGGTGTTAACACCAAAATTTGTGGCTGCTTAGTAGCCGGGTCAATATTGTTCAATAATGGTAATGCAAATGCTGCTGTTTTACCTGTACCCGTCTGCGCTAGTCCCAGTACGTCCTTTCTTTCTAGCAATAACGGTATACATTGAGCTTGGATCTCAGATGGTGTCTTGTATCCTTGCTCTTCGACTGCTTTTAAAATTGCAGGAGAAAGATCTAAAGATTCAAACGTGACTGGTTCTGACATTAATGCGCCTCAACGAATTTAAAGAGGCGCGCATTGTATAGGAAAAGCGCATCAAATGCTTGTACTAATTGGAACTATTTTATATGTGGTTGAAGTTGTACGTTTTTTAATCGTTTATAAAATGGGTAATTAACAATATGTTTACTAAGTTGTTATTCCTGAACGTATTTTAACCGAGCACGAGGCTCGGTGTTATCACAACAATCAACCAAGGTTAATTGTAAAGCGCCAAGTTCTCTTTGGCGTAGGCTTCAAATTCAGTAAAACCACCGATGTGGTTTTCGTCAATAAATATTTGTGGCACCGTTGGGCAAGGTTTGCCAGCCGATTTTTCTAGATCAGCTTTGCTGACACCTTCTTTAATGATATCGACATAACGATATTTAAAATCCTCGCGCTGTGCGCTTAAGCGTTCTGCTACTTCTTTAGCACGTACACAATAGGGACAACCTTCACGACCAAAAATAACACTAAACACGATAAGACTCTCTTTTGTAATGTGATTGATGGTTACAGTTTAGGAGAATTTTACCAAACTAAAAGTAACAAAAAACAATCAGACTAATCGATTTATTAGATTAGGTTCGATACACTGTTTTAATTAAGTGATAGCCAAACTTGGTTTTTACTGGTCCATGTACTTCAAAAAGCGGTTTTTTAAATACCACATCATCAAAGGCTTTAACCATATCACCCTTGTTAAACTCTCCTAAATCGCCGCCACGCTTTTTTGAAGGACAAATGGAGTGTTGTTTAGCAAGTTTGTTGAAGTCTCCACCTTTGGCAAGTTTAGCTTTGATAGCAAGGCATTCTTTTTCGGTTTTTACCAGAATGTGGTAAGCACAAGCTTTTGGCATGATAGCTCCTAAATTCAAATAATGGCGAGATCATGCAGGGCTGGTAAGTAAAACACAAGCCCTTTAGCCCTCTTGATATTGTGCGTAGTTTTTAGCTGCATCGTGAGTGTGATTAGTTTACCGAGATTAACCTTCAATACGAGGACATGTTTATTGATATGTACTGCTTAAGGTGCTGAGGTTTATGTAATTAATTGGCGGTTCTAAAGTCATAAATCTACATTCTCATCCGCAAACCTAGTTCGCTGGAGTAACCTCTAGAACGAGCGATGATGTTACTTTTTTCATCCAAGACATAATAGCTGGGGTAGGCACTTACTCTATAGTTGGCTTTGATATTGTGGTGGCCCAACAACACTGGCATAGATAGCTCAAGTTCATCAATAAAATGTTGCACCTGTGCTGCATCATCATAATCCAAAGCGATGGCAACAACATTTATATTTTGTTGTTCATAGATGTTATTCAAGTTTGGCATACTGAGCTTGCAGACATGGCACCAAGGCGCGAAAAAATACACTATGGTTTTTTGCCCTTGTAGTGATACTAAGTCTATGCGTTTATCACCCGTGAGGCTAGCAAGTGAGAAATAAGGGGCAGGTTGTGTGCCATCTTCACTGAGCATATCCTTTTCTTGATAAGCCGAAACAAGTAAAAATACGCAAACTACAACAATACATTGCACTAAAAATTTGACCATTTCATAGCAACTAAAAAACCTTATTCATAGCCAAGCTTACTATGGAACGGTCTGATAACAAAATGGATTGCGACGTGTAATGAGTGAGTCAAACACGTCTTTTTATTCCGCTATCCAAGATAGCGCTTGGCCTTTTGAGGTTTGATCTTTGTTAAATCGACCAACACTAAGCCATCGATACAGTTGTTAAAGTCAGGGTCGATGCTAAAGCATAAAAAGTTGGCGCCATCGTTGTCGCAAAGCTCTGTGTACTGCTTGAACAATGTGGGTACTTGAGCACCCATGTTCGCCAGTACATGTTTCAGCTCAGCAAAATCTTCCTTGATGTCGTTACCATCAAATAGTGCCTGATACTGACTCACCTGTTGGCTGGTCAGCTTAAACTCGTTTTTAGGCTCAGCGTGATCAGGCAGTGAGGAAAAGTAATGGGAGTAGTGATAAACCAGCATGGCTTTGGCCTCGTCAGGCAAGCTGTTTGATAAGCTTACGGCACCAAATAGATAGCGATGCTCAGGGTAGCGTTTTACAAAAGCGCCAATTCCATACCAAAGATAGTCCAGGCTTTTTCTTCCCCAGTATTTAGGTTGCACAAAACTGCGGCCAAGTTCTAAACCATGTTGAAAGTATGATTGCATTTTGTTGCTGTAGCGAAAGAGGCTGTCAGTGTATAAACCCTGCTGGCCATATTCTTCAATCACTTGTTTAGCGCTTGCCAGTCGGTATGCGCCAACTAGCTCCAATTGATTGGGGTCCCAAAGCACTAAGTGTTGATAGTGCATGTCGTATTTATCAATGTCGCGGCGCTTGCCACTGCCTTCTCCTACAGCACGAAAGGCGATCTCTCTTAATCTGCCTAGCTCTCGAAAGATGACTGAGCTGCCTTGGTATTGGTAGAGGTAAATTTGCATACCATCATGGGTCTGACCAAGGAGTTCACAGGTTTCCAATGCTTTTTTTAATTCTTTTCGGCATTCAGAAACTGCAATGGGTGTTCGAGTTTTTAACGGTAGGGGCTTTTTACTGCTAAGTCGATATAGCTGCTTGCGAATAAGGCCAACAATCTCTTTGTCTTTAAGGTTTTCAATTAAATATGATTCTGGAGGAATAGATGCCCCAATTTCAAATTCCAGTGACTTTTGTCGCTGTTTAAACATTTCTTTGACCAAAAGCAGGCTTGCTAGTGGTTTGTAAATCATAGAGGTGCCATAAAACAGTGGACTATTTTTAGCTTTAATAAAGACAGGTAAAATAGGGCAGTTGGCTTTTTTTGCCATTCTCAAAAAACCGGAGTTCCACTTGCAGTCTTTGATCCCTGTAGGGCTTAATCGTGAAACTTCGCCAGCAGGGAAGATAAGTAAAGCACCTTCTTGTTTGAGATGTGCTTGGATGTTGGCAAGTTCCTGTTTACGACTTGTACCAGAGAGGTTGTCCACAGGTAGTAGCAGAGAATGCATCGGCGTGATTGACATCAGCATTCTGTTAGCGACAACTTTTAGATCGGGACGAACTTTTGTGATCACACGAACTAGCGCAAGTGCATCAAGTGAGCCTATCGGGTGATTGGCAACGATGACCAGACTGCCTTCGCTGGGAATATGTTCAATTTGTTTTGGTTTGTAGCGGGCATCAAAGTCCAGCTCGTCAAGTACCTGCTCAACAAACTCTATACCTTGTAGGTGAGGGTAGGTGTCAGCAAACGCCACGAATTCCTGTTCATGTAATAGATAGCCTAACCCTTTTTTGACGAGTCCTTTGACTTTTGGAGATTGCTCTAATTGTGGCAAATTAGCTTCGATCACTTTATCGACACTGATCATATAACAGTCCTATTAGGTATGATGTGCATTAGATTAGAAATCTCTGGTGACAGCCATGTTGCAAAAATACGGCAGTTGTATGACATCGTATGGCGTAACGCAATATAAAGCGGCGCTGGGTTTTTTAAGTCGAATTGGTTAGCATGACCATAATACATTGTGATGAGGTGATTAATGTCGTTATTGGTATGTGTAACAAAACGAGACAACACAAAGTTACTAGCTAAGCTAAGATCGTTGTTACCAGGGGTTGAAATTAATGAATGGCCACATTGCCCTAACTTGGAGCGAGTTCGTTGTGTTCTTGCATGGGGGGCGCCAGATAATTTGTGGCCTCAGCTGGCCAACCTAGAATTAGTTCAATCATATGGTGCAGGAGTTGATGGCATCGCCATGGAGCTATTACCTGAGCAGGTTGCGGTGACGCGTATTGTCGATAAGAAGTTAGCTGAAGATATGGCTGAATATGTTTTGACCCATGTACTCGCTCATAAGCTACGTTTGCACCAGTATTTTAGCCAGCAAACTCAGCGACTTTGGAAGCCTAAACGAGCACATCAGGGCTTACATATCGGCATTTTAGGGTTAGGCGAACTTGGCAAAGTAACTGCTAAGCGGCTGATAGCTAATGGCTTTAAGGTGAGTGGTTGGTCCGCAAGGGATAAAAGTGTTGCTGAGGTTAATTGCTATGCTGGCGAGTCTCAGTTACCAACTTTTTTATCGGAACTTGATTACTTAGTCTGCTTGTTGCCGCTGACTGAGCACACTAAAGGTATGCTCAATCGTAATATCTATGAGCAGCTCCCAAATCATTGCGTATTAATAAATGTAGCTAGAGGTTTGCACGTCAATGAGGAAGATTTACTTTGGGCTCTGAATAACGGCGAATTGGCAGGTGCTTGTTTAGATGTTTTTGCACAAGAACCTTTAGCAGAAGGGCACCCATTCTGGTCTCACCCAGCTATTACAGTAACACCTCATTGTGCGGCGCTGACAAGCATTGATACCGCATGTGAACAAATTGCTGCTAACTATCTTGCTTTAATAAGCAGTGAGCGAATTTCCAACCAAATAGATAGGACACGGGGTTATTGAGTAAACAAGTATAAAAGGTAGGATAAAAGTGCTAATCCCCTGGGTTCAATTACCACTTAGTTATTTTACCTTGTACCTGCGCTGTTACAAAAAGTTCACTTATTGTTCATGTTGCTGTATATAAAAACACCTTGTTCGTTCAGGAAATATTCAGTAAATTAATAAAAAATAATAAAAACAGGAGACTAAGATGAAAAGTAAACAAAGTGGTGTTAAGTTCTCAATAATCCTTTTCTCTGTTATCATTTTGGGGGTATCCGCTTGGTTTACCAAGGCTCAAGCAACTGAAATACCTAAGCCTGAAGGCAATGTGGCACACTCTAGCGTTTAGCGTGTAACTCTCTGTTTTCTAATTTCTTCTCTTCACTTTTCTTAAGTAAAACATAAGTTGCAGCACTACCGCCATGACAACTTAGCGCACTATGAAATGCCAACACCTGTGGCATTTCTTGGAACCATTTATTGACGTAGCTTTTTAAGATAGCGGGGAACGGTTTGCTTTTGAGCCCAATACCGTGTCTGACTAGCAGTACGCGTATGTTCCGCTGTTGGCAGTCCATAACGAAATCAAACAATGCGCTTCTGGCTTCACGAAAGGTTTTCCCGTGTAGATCCAACGTTGCGTCAATCTGATACTTACCTAAGCGTAAGTTTTTATAGACGCCTTCTTGGACACCCGATTTTTTGTACTGTAATAGATCATGAGGATCGAGTAAATCAACGTATTCAGTAGAAAGAAAGTTGGCATCAAAATCTATTTCTTGCTGCGCGGCTCGACGTTTCTCAAGTTGCGCTATGGTGGGAGAATGCTTAAGACGGGAAAGCTCGACTTGATTTGATTGCGCTAATGGAGTGACGTCCCCCATTGATGCTAGAAATAATTCTTCGTCTGTCATAGCCATACTGCACCTGTAAAAACCACTGTAGAGTATGGCTGAGATTCTAGCTTAGTCAGACGTCGATGACTACTAGCTTAGTTCTATTTGTCCAAACGTATAGACTTTAAATAAATAAAACGTATTAATTAAAATCAAACTAAGGTTGGAAACAACCGTGGTATTCACAAAGTCCAAACTGAACGATAGAAACAACAGACTACAAGCAGCGATAGCTGCGCCACGCAACAGCGTGATCTGATTGATAAAAAATGCGCCTAAGCCTAGCGCTAACAATACAATATTAATGAGCCAGTTGAACTCGTTGAGCATGGTCTGTTTGGTCTTCCATAGTTGATTAAAGGAGCGCCATTATGGTGATCATTTAACCATGCTTCAAGCGAGTATTTTTATAATTTTCGGATTAGTTTTTTTAATCTAAAATTAATTTTTTCAAGGCGGAAATAAAGCCGTTTTGCTCAATGATTTGATATTTTTGACAGCTATCTGGGTTGTTTAGATCTGCACACAAATATAGCGTATCCCTTTCAAGTGCTGGACGTGGGTGCAAGTTAGAGTCAAATAACACAGGGTCAATACCAGGTAGTCCTCCCCAATACACACTTTGCGAAACGAGTCCTAACTTTTCATAAGTTATAAGCTTTGGCTTGGGAAAGACCAGTGCGATTAGCATAATTACCCCTAGCACAATCCATTTAGTTGGACTTTTCCGCGAGCTTGGCGGCATGTTTTGGGTGGTAGATTCAGAGGCTGACTTCTCAAATGTTAAATTACCTTTGTGAGGTGTTCTTTTAATGCGAGCCTTGTGCTTTCCCTTTACTTGTCCAAGTAACTGAGCTTTTTGTTGTTTTTTTTGCTTATTTAAATTGTTTGCCATGCTTAGATGTAGCCTTTTAGTTGCAGCACTCTATAATAGTTCTATCATCTTAATAATAGCGTATTTTTATGTCGCAGCCTATGGGAAAGGATTATGGAACAGCAAATCTCAATATTAATCGTCGATGATGTGGGAACAGTGCGTAGCTTTTTACACCAAACCTTAATGCACCTGGGAATTGAGCATGTGAAAGAGGCCTCAACTGTTCGCCAGTGTATTAACGCCTGTGAAGAACAGCACTTTGATATCGTGTTTTTAGATATAGAATTACCGGATGGAGACGGCAAAGAAATCATTGCGCAACTTAATGATATTAACCCTGATCTTAATGTTGTGATGGTATCTGCACATTCAACTGTAGAAAATGTAAAAGATGCCATTGAGTTAGGCGCTAAGGGGTTTGTAGTCAAGCCATTTTCACCAAAGAAAATTGCAGCAATGTTGAAAAAGTTCTATCCAGAATTAGAGATAAGTTAGGCTGAAGGGTGTATTTAAGGCATAAAAAAACCGACTTTCGTCGGTTTTTTTAATCAAAAACAAATTATAGTGCTTTGATTTTAGCAGCTAAACGGCTCTTATGACGAGCAGCTTTGTTTTTGTGGATTAGACCCTTAGTTGCGTAACGGTCTAGGATAGGTGTTGCAACAGCAAATGCTTGAGTTGCAGCTTCTTTGTCACCAGCTTCAATAGCAGCTACTACTTTTTTGAAGTAAGTACGCATCATTGAACGACGGCTTGCGTTGTGCTGGCGGCTTTTTTCGCTAGTAATAGCGCGTTTTTTTGCAGACTTGATGTTAGCCAAGGTTTGCTCCTAACAATCTTAAAATAAGCTTAATTTAAAGGCCGAGGAATATGCCTGTTTTAATCGCAAAAGTCAATAAAATTTGACAACTGCGGCCTTTGTTTCTTTCTCATTGGTGGCCTGAATTAACAAAACAGTAAGCAAAAAGCTCGCTATCAAGCATTCTCAGGCCATTGAATCACACCAATACCAAAGAAATTCCCCGGCTGTTGCGATTAATGGAGCGCATTGTAGCAAACCTTACTTCGTTCACATAGTGTTAGGCTAATAAATTTTACTCTATGGTCGTTTTCGTACGATTAGATTGTCATAGAATCATGATCCTATGGCATAATTGGTGGGTTTTACTGATGGTTTTAATTTTGGGGGAAGAGTGGGCAAAGGATTATTTAAATCCGGCATGATAGTCAGTGCAATGACTATGATATCGCGTGTAATGGGATTGGTGCGAGATGCAGTCGTGGCGAACTTGCTTGGAGCTGGGTTAGCTGCGGATGTATTTTTATTTGCCAATCGGATCCCCAATTTTTTACGTCGTTTATTTGCTGAGGGAGCGTTTGCGCAAGCGTTTGTACCAGTACTTTCTGAAATCAAAGAAAAGCATGGTGATGATGACGTGCGAATCTTTGTAGCGCAGGCAGTGGGAACCTTAGGCACGATACTTATGTGTGTCACTATTTTGGGTGTTGTCGGCTCTCCAATTATTGCTGCGCTTTTTGGTACAGGTTGGTTTATAGATTGGTGGCAAGGTGGGCCAAATGCTGAGAAGTTTGTCTTGGCTAGTAGTTTATTAAAATTAACTTTTCCATACCTGTTTTTTGTCAGCTTAGTCGCGCTCAGTGGCGCAATTCTTAACGTGTACAATCGATTTGCCGTTGCCGCTTTTACGCCAGTGCTGTTAAATATTTCTATCATAAGCTGTGCCATATTTTTACACGACGTATTTTCTGTCAGCGCGTATGCACTTGCCGTGGGGGTGTTTATTGGCGGAGTGGTACAGTTGGCGTTTCAGTTACCTTTCTTATTTCGCTTGGGGGTTTTGAGTCGCCCTACGTTTGCTTGGTACTCGCCTCAAGTAAGCAAGGTACGTAAGCTTATGCTACCTGCTATGTTTGGTGTGTCTATTAGCCAAATCAACTTGTTATTAGATACCGTTATTGCGTCATTATTGGTAACAGGGTCAATATCATGGCTTTACTATTCAGATAGATTGATAGAATTTCCACTTGGCCTGTTTGGGATTGGGATTGCGACCGTGATCTTACCTGCGCTATCTAAATTGCACGCTGGGGACAAGTTAGACGATTTTCAAAAAACCTTGGACTGGGGCGTACGCTTCATCTTATTTCTCGGATTTCCTGCGATGTTTGGGTTGATGGCAATAAGCCCACTGATAATCTCAGTGTTGTTTGATCACGGTGCCTTCTCGTCTGCTGAGGTTGACCATGTACAGGCTGTAAGTTACGGCGTTGCTGCATATTCCGTAGGGTTGGTTAGTTTCATGTTAATTAAAGTGTTAGCTCCTGGGTTTTATGCGCGTCAGGATACCAAAACTCCAGTGAGAATAGGCATTGTAACTTTGGTGCTCAACATGGTGTTTAATATCATCCTGGCACCATTTATTGGTTATTTAGGGCTAGCACTCGCGACTTCTCTTTCTGCCACCTGTAATGCTCTGTTGCTATATCGCCAGCTTAATCGTGATGGAGTTTATCGCGTATCTGGCTTTACATGGGGTTTTGCGATTAAATGCGTTGTAGCGGCGGTTGTGATGGCTGTGAGTGTGGGGTATGTCACCTCGTTATATTCGTGGCAAAGTTGGCTGTTGTTGGAGCAAATAGCTTTGCTCGCTCTTTTGCTGCTAATGGCAATGGTAGTATATTTTGGTTTACTGCTGTTATTTGGCGTTAGGCTGACAACAATCAAAGACCTGCGAGATTGATAGTAAGTGAGCGGCCATACCAACTGTAAAGTTGTGCTTGCCTTAAGGTATCTAGATGTTCGCATTTTTAGGTAACTTGGGTATAATCGCTCACTTTCAACTATTGCGTAAATAAGGCATTGAAACTATGCAACTGATCAGAGGTATCCATAACATTCGGCCACATCATTTTGGCTGTGTGTTGACTATTGGTAACTTTGATGGAGTGCACCTAGGGCATGTTGAAGTTCTAAAGGGGCTAAAACAAGATGCGCAGCTACATGGCTTACCTAGCACTGTGATGCTATTTGAACCTCAGCCACAAGAGTTTTTTGCGAAAGAAAAAGCGCCAGCCAGACTGACTCGCCTAAGAGACAAACTTGTGTTGTTGTCTAAGCTGGGTATCGACCGCGTTATTTGTGTTAGTTTTAATGCAAAGTTTGCCAGCCAGCAAGCCGAAAACTTTATTGAACAAGTTCTAATAAATAAGCTGGGCGTAAAAGCACTTACGGTTGGCGATGACTTTCGCTTTGGTAAAGCCAGGCAAGGTGACTTTGGGATGTTACAACGCCTTGGTAAAGTGCACGGTATGCACGTCAAAAATACTGAAAGCTTCCGACGGGACGATCATCGAGTGAGCAGTACGCTAATCAGGCAGGCGCTGAGTGAAGGTAAGCTTGATGAAGCGCACCAAATGTTGGGACATACCTATTGTATATCTGGCCGGGTGATACATGGCTGGAAAAAAGGACGCGAACTTGGCTTTCGAACTGCAAATATAGCGTTGAAGCGACAAGTAAACCCTGTTCGCGGAGTATTTGCTGTGCGGGCGAGTGTGGCAGGAAAACAGTACAATGGTGTTGCCAATGTAGGCAATAAACCCACGCTAAATGGTACAAAAGCACTGTTAGAGGTGCATTTATTTGATTTTAACCAAGATGTCTACGGACATTTTATGCAAGTGGAGCTGATCAAAAAGCTTCGCAATGAGCAAAAATTCGATACATTGGAACAATTAACAGCGCAAATCAGCGAAGATGTTGCCGCTGCTAAACAATGTTTTAATTTTAAGTAGCCGATACGGAAACTAGGATAAATGAGCGACTACAAACATACTTTAAATCTACCGGAAACTGAGTTTCCAATGCGCGGTAACTTAGCGCAACGCGAGCCAAAAATGCTTAATGCTTGGTATGAACAAGACTTATATGGTCAGATTCGTAACGCGAAAAAAGGTAAGAAGCCATTTATTTTGCATGATGGCCCTCCGTACGCCAATGGTGACATTCATTTGGGTCACTCAGTTAACAAAATCCTAAAAGACATCATTGTAAAATCTAAGACGTTATCAGATTTTGACGCGCCTTATGTACCAGGCTGGGACTGTCACGGATTACCTATCGAGCTACAAGTAGAAAAGAAAGTGGGTAAGCCTGGTCAAAAAGTGACGGCTGCTGAATTTCGTGAAAAGTGTCGTGAATATGCCGCCAAGCAAGTAGAAGGTCAAAAAACAGATTTTAAACGTCTTGGTGTACTGGGTGATTGGGATAAGCCTTATCTGACTATGAACTTTGACTTTGAAGCCAATGCTATCAGAGTACTAGGCCGTATCATCAACAATGGTCACCTGCATAAAGGTGCAAAGCCTGTTCATTGGTGTACAGATTGTGGTTCAGCATTGGCGGAAGCGGAAGTTGAATATCAAGATAAGCAATCACCTGCGATTGACGTACGTTTTGATTTTGTCGATCAGCAAGCTGTGGTCAGTGCATTTAATCTGGCTGATGGTCACGAAGGACAGGGCACAGTTAGCACTGTGATCTGGACTACCACACCTTGGACTCTGCCTGCGAACCGTGCCGTTGCGGTACATGCCAAACTTGAGTATGCCTTGGTTCAGGTTGAAGATGAAGGTAAAGAGCAGCGTATTATCTTAGGGTCTGAACTGGTAAAGGACGCAATGGATCGCTTTGGCTTTAAGCATTTCCATGTATTGGGTTATGTCAATGGTCAAGCGCTTGAAAACCTGCGTGTGGCTCACCCTTTCCTTGAAATTGATGTACCAGTTATCTTAGGCGACCACGTTACAACTGACTCAGGTACAGGTATCGTTCACACAGCACCAGGCCACGGTCCGGAAGATTTCTCGGCAGGTCTGGCATACGGCCTAGAGGTTGCCAATCCAGTTGGCGCAAATGGTGTATTTTTGCCAGACACGCCAATTTTTGCAGGACAACACGTCTTTAAAGCCAATGCGAGCATCGTAGAGCTGTTAACTGAAAACGGTACGTTAATGCATCACCACGCCTTGCAGCACAGCTACCCGCATTGCTGGCGTCACAAAACACCGATTATTTTCCGTGCCACTCCTCAGTGGTTTGTGAGTATGGACCAAGCAAACTTGCGTCAAGACTCACTTACTGAGATTGGTAAAACTCAATGGATCCCTGAATGGGGCGAAAACCGTATTGCTAACATGGTTGAGGGACGCCCAGATTGGTGTATCTCTCGTCAACGTACGTGGGGTGTTCCAATTGCGCTATTTGTAGACAAAGACACCGGAGCGCTACACCCAAATACCAATGAGTTGATTGAGCAAGTTGCTAAACTCGTTGAACAAAAAGGCATTCAGGCGTGGTACGACTTAGAACCAGAAAGTTTGCTAGGTGATGACGCGCAGCAGTTTGTAAAAGTACAAGATACGTTAGATGTATGGTTTGACTCGGGTGTTACACACGCTTGTGTGGTTGATGCAAGGGAAGAGCTAACGGGCCCTGCTGATTTGTATCTAGAAGGTTCGGACCAACACCGTGGTTGGTTTATGTCATCTATGATGACGTCAGTGGCGATTAATGGTCACGCACCGTACCGTCAAGTGCTGACTCATGGTTTCACCGTGGACGAAAATGGTCGCAAGATGTCAAAATCGTTAGGTAACGTGATTTCACCACAAAACGTTATGAATAAGCTGGGTGCTGATATTCTGCGTCTGTGGGTGGCTTCAACAGATTACACAGCTGAGATGACAGTATCGGATGAAATTTTCAAGCGTTCAGCCGATCGCTACCGTCGTATCCGTAATACAAGTCGTTACTTGTTGGCAAACCTAAGCGGTTTCAACCCTGCAACTGACTTAGTTGCGGTAGAAGATATGGTTGAATTGGACCGCTGGATTGTGGCACGTGCTGCAGAACTACAAAAAGAAATTATTAATGCATATGACAACTACCACATGTTGGTTGTTACGCAGAAGTTGATGAACTTCTGTACAGGTGAATTGGGTTCTTTCTATCTTGATGTGATAAAAGACCGTCAATACACTGCCAAAAGTGATAGCCATGCTCGTCGCTCTTGCCAATCGGCGCTTTATCATATTGCTGAAGCAATGACGCGTTGGATGGCACCAATCATGAGCTTCACAGCGCAAGAGATCTGGGAAGTACTACCAGGTGAGCGCGGCCAGTTTGTGTTCACCGATGTATGGTACTCAGGACTTGAGAACGTGACAGAAGGGGCACTGAATAACGAGTACTGGCAGAATTTATTAGCGGTACGTGATGAGGTAAACCGTGTGCTTGAAAACGCCCGTAAAGAAGAGCTTATCGGTGCGACATTACAAGCAGAAGTGACCTTATACACGGGGGGGGATTTAGCACAATCACTACAGCAAATTGGTGATGAACTACGTTTTGTTCTATTGACGTCAAAAGCGACGGTAGAAGTCGTTAATAGCAAGCCTCAGCACGCCATCGCGACAGAAATCGAAGGTTTATACATCTCGATTCAGGCAACCGAAGCTGCAAAATGTGAGCGTTGCTGGCATTACTGTGATGATGTAGGTCAGCATGCTGGGCATGATGACTTATGTGGTCGTTGTGTAAGCAACGTAGAAGGTGATGGCGAACAGCGTCAATTTGCATAGGAGCATTAAGTGACTAGCACAACCCAAAGAAGTGGTTTAGTCTGGTTATGGCTGAGTCTACTGCTTTTTGCAGTAGACTACGTGACCAAGGCTGTAGTGGTTGCTAACATGGAGCTTTATGAGTCGATAAAGCTATTACCATTTTTTAATTTTACCTATATGCACAACTACGGCGCAGCCTTTAGTTTCTTGAGTGATGCTGGGGGCTGGCAGCGTTATTTCTTAAGCGTGATTGCAATCGGGATCAGCGTTTTATTACTATATTGGCTTAAAAAGCTACCTGCGAAAAGCTGGGTCTTATGCTGTGCCTATTCAATGGTATTAGCTGGTGCGCTTGGTAACTTGGTTGATCGATTGATACATGGGTATGTAATTGACTTTCTGCATTTTTACTATCAAACCTGGCATTATCCAGCGTTTAATGTTGCGGATATGGCAATCGTTGGTGGTGCTGCATTGTTAATTTTTGATGCCTTTAGAGGTGATAACGCGCAGGAGAAAAAAGTATGAGTGAGCAAGTGATTGGTCCACAATCTGAAGTTGTGTTTCACTTTTCTATTAAACTTGAAGATGGTTCCGCAGCGGACTCTACCAAGGTTCATAATAAGCCAGCAAAGCTGTTTATGGGTGATGGTAGTCTGACGGAAAACTTTGAGAAATGCCTGTTAGGTCTAAAAGCGGGCGACAGCAAGTCGTTTGATTTGCAACCGGAAGATGCTTTTGGTCAACCAAACCCAGACAACATCTATTATCTTGATCGCAGTAAATTCGGTGCAGATGCACCCGCTAAGGTGGGGAACATTATTGCGTTTACTCAGCCTGACGGCACTGAGTTACCAGGGCTTATTCGTGAAGTTGCAGGTGACTCGGTGACCGTAGACTTCAATCATCCATTGGCAGGTCAACCAGTGACCTTTGAAGTTGATATCTTAGAGGTGAAAAACTAATGGACATTTTGCTGGCAAACCCGAGAGGATTTTGTGCGGGCGTGGACCGTGCGATAAGCATTGTTGAGCGAGCACTAGATATCTTCGAAAAGCCCATTTATGTGCGCCATGAAGTGGTGCATAACAAGTATGTGGTTGATGGATTGCGTAAGCGAGGTGCGGTATTTGTTGAAGAACTTCATCAAGTACCGGATGACAGTATTGTTATTTTCAGTGCGCATGGGGTATCACAACAAGTACGTCAAGAAGCAAAACGCCGTGAGCTAAAAGTGTTTGATGCAACTTGCCCATTGGTTACTAAAGTACATATGGAAGTGACTCGCGCAAGCCGCAAAGGAACTGAGTGTGTACTGATAGGACACCACGGACACCCTGAAGTCGAAGGTACCATGGGGCAGTATGACAACCCTAACGGTGGGATTTACTTAGTAGAAACGCCACAAGATGTTGCTAAGTTGCAAGTAAAAGACGATAGCAACTTATTTTATTGCAGCCAAACGACCTTATCAGTTGACGACACCGCGGATGTGATTGATGCGCTACGTGAAAAGTTTCCGAAGATCCATGGCCCGCGCAAGGATGATATTTGTTATGCCACACAAAACCGCCAAGATGCGGTAAGAGATTTAGCTGATAAAGTTGACGTGCTATTAGTGGTCGGCGCTAAAAACAGCTCTAACTCTAACCGCTTACGAGAACTTGCGGATAAAATGGGAACGCGAGCTTATCTTATTGATGATGCAAACAGCGTCGATTCTGACTGGTTTGCTAACGTACAAAAAGTGGGAGTAACAGCTGGTGCATCGGCACCTGAAGTACTTGTGCAGCAAGTTATAACTCGCTTGAAAGAACTTGGTGGACAAACAGTAGTAGAAAACCCCGGCGAAGAAGAAAATGTCGTCTTTGCTGTTCCGGTTGAGCTTAGATAATCCACCAAGCGGCGTGTCATGCTTAAGTCGAACGATTTAACTTCACAGCTGCTACCTACCATTGTTACCGCCAGAGGTGTATTGGCCATGCTGATCACCTCTCAAATTCTCGCCTGTGTACTGGCGTTTGCACCATTGAGTTATGAAAGTGTTTGGGTTCGCTTAGGGATATTCAGCTTATTTATTCATTGTGTGAGTGCTGTTGGCTTTAGCACACTTTATTGCCTACGTAATAAAGTGAGTCGCTATGGCTTTGTGAGCCAAGTAATGCTAACGCTCGTTATATTTCAGTGTATAACCATGCTGATAAGTGTTGTTGTTAGTTATTATTCTGCTCTTTATGATGGTATTTTTGATTGGACATTTGTGCTGAAAAATATGGCGATATGTTTGTTTGTATCGTTGTTTTTTATTCACTCAATGACGATTTTTTTGGATAAGCTACAAACCGTTGAAACGCTCTCAAAAGTGGAGTTTGAAGCGCTGAGTGCCCGAATTCGACCACACTTTTTGTATAACAGCTTAAACACCATTGCTGAACTTGCTCATTGCAATGCCGATGACGCAGAGCAAGCGGTACTCACTTTAGCGCAGCTATGTAAGGCAACGATGCGCGCACAACAATTAGCCTTGTTAAGTGATGAATTACAGCTCGCAAAGCAATATATAGCGCTAGAGCGTTGGCGCTTTGGTGAGCGATTAACAGTCAACTGGTTTGTGCCTGAGTCTATCCCTAGGATTCAACTGCCGGTATTAACGGTTCAGCCACTGTTGGAAAATGCGGTTATTTATGGCGTAGAGCCTGCTACTCAAGCCACGCAGATCGATGTGCGTCTACATATAGAAAAGCAGTATGTGGTGCTTACTATCAAAAATGGTTATAACAGGGCTCGAAAAGCAACTCATCAAGGCCAAGGCATTGCCCAAAACAATATCCGCGCTAGATTAGCACATCATTTTGGCGAACGTGCAAGCTTGGAGATTGAACAAGGCGAGCATGTATACACGGTTACCCTGTGTGTGCCTCTGGATCACTTGTCATGAAGTATTTGGTGGTGGACGATGAACCATTAGCACGTCAGCGAATTCAACGCCTGTTATCACCTTTATCTGATTATGAATGCTGTGCACAAACGGGCAATGCAGAAGAAGTTATATCATTGGTTGAGTGCCATCAACCACAGTTGGTGCTGCTGGATATTAGCATGCCGGGCATGGATGGATTAGAGGTTGCCAAGCGACTCAGTACGATGGACCCCTCCCCGAAAGTGGTTTTTATTAGTGCGCATCCTGAGTACGCTTTAGAGGCATTTGGGGTGTTTGCCAGCGGTTATCTGGTTAAGCCCGTTCAGCAAAGCGAATTGCACGCATTGTTAAGACATTTGTTTCCACCAAGAATCAAGTACTCAATTGGTAATCATATTCGTTGGCTGGAAGTGGCTGACGTATTAGTTGCTCGCGCTGAGGATAAATATACGCAGCTGTTTTTTGAAGGCGGGGAAGCGGTGGTTGATATGAGCCTTAAACAGTTGCAGATAAGTTATCCTGAGCATTTTGTACAGGTACATAGAAACACGTTAGTAAAGCGTACTCAGATGCAATCACTTACTTACGATGGTGATGGTTACTACGTCCATGTAACTGGGTACCCCGAGGCCATCGCGGTTAGTCGTCGGGCTGCACAAGCGCTTAAATCAAGCTCTTAACCGTTTATCGGTCCATTGAACCGTTTATCTGTAAACTGCTTGCTTATGTTTTGCAAAATTATAGGCTAACCTCATGAAGCTCCTTTTTTCGTTGTATTATGCGGATAACATCGTCTCACAATAAAGGCTTTACATTACTTGAGGTATTGATTGCATTTATGGTGCTAAGCTTCGGCCTGCTAGGTGCCGTCGCACTGCAAGCGAAGGCGAAGCAAGCTAGCTTTGATGCCATGCAAAGAGCCGCAGCGCTCGCCTTAGCTAAGGATATAGTGCAACGCTTGAGAGTGAATGATACACAGGCGCTTAGCACCCACTATAAAGTCGTTTTTAGTAGTTCCTCCACTTTAAACCCAGTCAACAGATGTTTCAGTCAGCAGTGTGATTCTACCAGCATTGCAGCAATGGACATTGAGCATTGGCGTCAGGCTATTCGCGCCAGAGAAAATACCGGTTCTTTAGATAATACAACAGTGTGCATTACGCCTTCTGTGGTTGGCGGCACGCGCAACCGAGGTTACAACGTAGAGGTTGTGGTTGCTTGGCAAGGCAAACAAGCGATGAAAGCAAGTTCAGAGAATCAAGCAATTGACTGCGGTGAAAAAAACGATAAACGCAGGCTTGTGGTGATTAACAGTTATGTGTTGGTGAGGGCTTAAGTATATGCGTGTGAAGGGTTTTTCCATTATTGAGCTGTTGATTGCACTGTTTATTGGCACCTTGATACTCGGGGGCGTGGTCGCAACCTATGTGAGCATGAAAGTGACCACCAGAGATACGCTTGCCATTGGTGAGATGCAAGAAACAGGACGCTTGGCGTTGTCTATTTTAGCACGCGATATTGAGCAGGTTGGATTTTGGGGCACCTTTTACGAAGCTGGATTTAGTGAAGAGAACGTGACGATGGCAGAATCTGTCGGTAATCCAAGAGGAGATTGCTTTGGTGGTATCAACAACGGCAGCTTTCCTGATAGAGCGCCTTCCAATTTTCGTTCTATTTATGCTGCCGTAGCCACCGATAATACCCTTAATTGTATCTCAAATGCGAAGAAAAGCACCGAGGCCGTGCAACTTAAGTTTTTAGAAGGTAATCAGTTGCCAAACGTGGCTGCCATGCAAACAAATCGTTACTACTTTATTGCCGATCAGGAACAGGCAATGTTCACTTCTGGTCAGCAACGCACGGCATTACCTACCGTAAACTCTACGCTTTGGCCATACAGCCATCATGTTTACTACGTCAGTGAGCAGCAAGTGACGCTGCGTGATCAAACGATTACTATTCCGGTATTATCACGTCGGCGCTTAACGGTGAATGGCGGTATGATCAGTGAAACGGTCATGGAAGGTGTCGAAGACTTACGTTTGGTGTTTGGGCTTGATACCAATGCAGATAACCGAGTGGATAGTTACCGTAGTACTGAGGACATGACCGCTGCTGATTGGGAGCGGCTCAATGGTATTTTAACCGTGCAACTATTTATTTTGGTCAGAGCACTGGAGCCCGATCCCGATTTAAAGCTCGCAAATCAAACCTACATCTTAGGATCAGATCCTGACAAGCGGGTTCATACATTCAACGATAACTTTCGTCGCACGGTGTTTTCTACCACCATCAGGCTTAACAATATGGGGTCAATATTATGGCGCTTGTAAAGCAACAAAGAGGTATTGTTTTAATCACTGCGATGATCATGATAGTGGCGGTAACTGCAATAGCAGTCACCTTGATGAGCACCAGTAGCATTGATTTGAAAATTACTAATGCAGCGCAAGAACGTGAAGAAGCTGAGAGCTTGTTAATGGGTGAGGTGCAAAGGGCGGTGGCACAGCAAGCCGCGCTTGCAGAGCAAAGCTTATTTACGTTTAGCCGAGAACAGTTAGAACAAGGCAACAACACCTTTGACGGACAGAACGGGGCCACAAATAGGGTAACAAGCCTTAATAATGGCCCGATGGAAATTAGCTGCCCACGTTCGTACAGCGCGACAAACGGATTGATATGTAACATGACGCAACTTGAAACCACTATCAACTACGGTAGTAAAGACCAATACACCATCACTGTGGTAACGGGCGTAGGACAAGAAATGCTCAGTGTAAAAGAGGGTCGTTAAGATGATGAAGTGGTGGCTACTTTTACTCACAGTTATGGCTTCTCATGTGTTGGCTGAAGATATTGAACTATACATAAAACGCAATGCGGATGTGACTCAAAAGCCGAGAGTTATGGTGGTGTTTGATACCTCTGGGAGTATGGCGTTCTCAAGTACCACAGGGGAGGATTGTGGATATGACTATTTTTATGATAGGTATATTTTATGTGCGGATAACCGTTTAGGCGTGGCCAAGACCGCTATCACAACGTTAGTTAACGATAATCCAGATATTGATTTTGGGCTTATGCGTTTTAACGACAGTAATGGTGGTTATATATTGGCTGGCCTTGGCTCAAATACCAATAAAATTAAAAACCAGATCAATGCACTTGAGGCCAATGGGGCCACCCCTTTGAGCGAAACTCTTTGGGAGGCATATTTATACTTAACTGGTGGTAGTCGCTATTATTCTTGGTATTGGCCATCGTCGCAGCGAGACACGAGTGTTGAACGTTACAGCAAATATATTTCCCCGTTTGAGTCGATTGCAGCTGATCCAAATATTTGTAGCAGCTCGGCGAATTTGATTGTGATGACGGATGGTGACCCTTCTAACGACAGCCAAAGCAATTGGAATATTGCAACAGAATACTGGAACACATTTTCAAAAAGCGCGACCACCGTACACGATAGCTATATGCCCGCACTTGCTAAAATTATTCGTCATAAGGAAGATTTATATACTCAAGCAGGTAGTGTGGAAGATAGAGGGCGGGTGTACACCATAGGTTTTGGTCGTGGTATGAGCGATGAAGGTACCGAAATCTTGCAAAAAACTGCGGATTTGGGAGGGGGGATTTATACGCAAGCGAATACACCACATGAACTATCAGAAGCGTTAAAAAATCAAATCGACAATATTCGTCAGCTCAACGACAGCTTTTCGTCACCGTCAGTTTCGACCAGTAGCTCTGATCACACCCGAAGTGGCGAGTCTTTGTATTACACTATGTTCTATCCTGAGAGCCACACCCGTTGGCAAGGTAACCTTAAAAAACTTAAGTTTTCAGATGATAAAGTGGTGGATATGCACGGTGCGCCAGCCCTTGATGAAAAAGGCTTAATTAAGGCAAGTGCAACCACTTTTTGGTCGCAAAGTGGCTCTCAAGATGGTAACAGCGTGAAACGTGGCGGGGTTAATTATCAGCTTAGTCAGCAAATCACACGAACTATTTATTCTGACTTTGGTACTGACGCGTTACTTCCGTTGACCATTCGACAGGGGCGCACTAGATATAAAAATAGAAATAAATTTGCTCGAAAGTTTGGCACGAATGCTTCGCAGCTGCAAAACACCATAGACTGGCTTTATGGCAAAGATGTTGACGATGAAGATCAGGATAATAATACCCAAGAACGCCGTGATACCATATTTGGTGACCCGCTGCACTCAAAGCCAGTATCTATGGATTATGGCAATGGTGACATACGTATAGTTGTTGGCACCAACGACGGATTTTTACACATGTTTAAGGACAGTGGAAATACCGTACAAGAAAGCTGGGCCTTTATGCCGGAGTATTTATTTAAAAATGTTTCGGATATACGTAACAGTAAACCAGATACAAAACTTTATGGTATGGACGGACCGTTGACCATTTACTTTCATGATACACAAAAAAATGGCGTGGTAGATGGCAACGATAAAGTATGGTTGTTTGCCGGCATGCGCCGTGGTGGGGCGCGATATTATGCCTTTGATATTACCTCTCCAGATAGCCCAAAGCTGATGTGGGGAGGGCCCTTAGTTGGCGGTCAAGGGGGCTTTGAAGAACTCGGTCAAAGCTGGTCAAAGCCTGAAGTTACGTTTATTGAAGCAAAGGGTGACTCACCGGTGCTTATCTTTGGAGCAGGGTATGATACTGGCAAAGATAACTACACCAAAGCCACCGATCAGATTGGACGTGGCATCTTTGTGTTGGACGCAGCAACGGGTGCCCTTGTCTGGTCTTTGACGCCAAAAACAGGCTATAAGGGGGCACATAGCGTGGCTGGAGATGTTGCTATGTTGGACTCAAACTATGATGGTTATACCGATAGGCTCTATTTTGCTGATACGGGAGGGGATGTGTGGCGGGTTGATATGCCAAGTGCTGCGCCCAACGATAGTAAAGAGCCTTGGACGCACCATAAGCTTGCCCAATTGGCACAAAATGGTAGTAGTGGCGATCGGCGCTTTTTTTACAAGCCCGCCGTAGTGAGAACATTTTTCAGTAAAGTAACGGTTACAACAACCCCTGATGGCAGCGTCAAAACGCGTAAAGATACGCCATACGAGGCGGTGATGTTAGGCTCTGGTAACCGCTCACGGCCCACATTAACGGGTGTTAATGACTACCTGTTTATGCTCAGAGATGAGCACACTGTCACCCAGTCATTTCAAACGAATGTACCCGAGGTTATCACAATTGGCAATTTAATGGATATCACCGGTGACCCATTTGCGTTGCAGCGCAGTAGTCTTGAAGGATTTACCAATGTTGAAGCAACACTGGGCGCTTTTAAGGGATGGAAGTACGCGCTATCTGGCAATGAAAAGTCGCTGGCAGCACCTGTCGTTGCTGGTGGTATTGCTTATTTTACCTCGTTTACCCCACCTGCGAATGTCAGTCGTTGCGAGGTATCGACAGGAAAGGGCCACATGTACGCGTTTCACCTGCATTATGGCACACAAGTGTATGAACAATTGAAATATGAAACCACCCACACAGTGCCTGATACACCAAAAGTTTACTTTAGCTGTGAAGGTGGAAGTGAAAGCGAAAGTTGTAAAACGGTGGTACGTATGGTCGGTCCTGCACTAGACACCACCGTGAATAGTCAAGATGGTGGGCCTTCTGCGGGGACTCCATGGACTCCATCAGCGCTGGTGGATGACCCTGTACCAGTACTAGTTGATGGCAAGGTTTCTCTGGTCAAGCCAAGCTTGGACTTTGGTTTAACAACACGGCAAATGTTTATCTATAAAAAAGAGCAAAATGATGAAAAGTAATAAGAGTATGGATGGATTTACATTGCTTGAAGCGCTGATTGTTTTGGTGATCTTAGGTATCGTCGTATCAATCGCCTATCCAAGCTACCAAACTCACTTGGTGAAAGCTGCCAGAGCAGAAGCAATGGTGTTGTTACTGGATGCGGCAAACAGACAGGAGCAATATTTTATTGATAATAGAGTGTATACCACCACTTTATCAGACATAGGTGTGCCAGAGAAAACAGAAAACGGTTACTATTCTTTGTCTGTAACAGTTAATGATGATGAGTTTGAAGTGAAAGCGAAACCCATAGCAGGCCCCGTCAAAGATGATCAGCAATGTACCGAGCTAAAAATTAATGAACTAGGGCAAAAGCTCAGCACTGGGAATGGTACAAACGAACTATGTTGGAATCAACAATAACTCACAAAGGGCATTTTTCTGTGTCTCTCAGGCGTGCCCTGCCAGAATTACTGATACTCATCTCTAAACCCCTGGATAGTCCTTGATGCTCAGGCAAACAGTAAACAAAGGTGCCATTAGTGAAGCCCTTAATTGATCCATCGCGGTTAAACACAATCGCGCGACGTGGGTAAACTAAATTATCCGTTGTATGGATTGGCTCAAGTTCATATAGGCGCTTGTCTTTGGCATCAAATACTGTTGGCTCACCGCCATCAATAAAAACTGTGATCGATTTGTGCCATTGATCATCGCGACAGCGGTTGTGCTCAAGGTGGCATACCGTTGCTTGAAAACCTGTAGCACTGGCATGTGCTTTAGCAAGGCTTATGGCATGTTTAATGCGCTTCAGGGCAAATTCTGGTCGGTGTTCAGAGACGATTTCACCATAGCTAGACAGGGCTAGTGTAAGTAAAGTAGCCATGATAGCCATAGTTAAAAGTGATTCAAATAGGGTTAACCCTGCTTCCTTGCTGAGCATAGCGATGTCCATCCTTGGACCTTTATTGCTTGCTAATTTAGTTAAGACTAGTGCATATATAAGTAAACACAAGGCAAACTTAGGTCGTTAGTTACATTTGTCTTGGCTTGTGCCATTGAACAATGCATTACCAGATAGTGTCACGGTGAGCATTTGATTGTTTTTATCTTCAGCGCCTGGGCAATACACAAACTTACCGGCTGCGCTGGTAATTTGCCCGCTGCCGTCAAAACGGATCAAAGAAGCGGTAAATTTCAGGGTATCCGCGCTATATACGGGGTCTAACGCACGTATAATGGTTTCTTCGTCACTATTAAATTGACCATCGTTATTAAGATCAACAAATGTTGCTATGGCATTATTTGCCCAGCTTGGTTGGCAGGCAAAGTTGCTTTTATCTCGGAGTTTCTCTGCGTTTACAGGACATAAGATGACAATTTGGTCATCGGCGGCTGCCTTTGCTCGCGCAAACGTAATATTACGTTTCAGTTCAGTTAGATATGACTCTGCTCGATTGCTATCGAGTAAATTGTTATTCGCATAAAAGGCGATTGAAGCCAAAGTGGCTAAAATTGTGAGAGCGATGAGCAATTCAATCAGAGTGAATCCGCGAAACTTTAACAAATGTGGGCGCATATTCTACAGTGGCTACAACTTTAGTTTTCTTCATTATGGCGTGGTTTTTTACCCTAACGCAATGACTTTGTTTGCTAACATTTTTAGGATTGATTAAAATCGACGCACCATCACAGTAAAGTACAAAACCATGAAAAAAATAGAAGCGATAATTAAACCATTTAAGTTAGATGACGTAAGAGAAGCTTTGTCAGACGTTGGTATTACGGGTATGACCGTGTGTGAAGTAAAGGGCTTTGGCCGTCAAAAGGGTCACACTGAGCTATACCGTGGCGCGGAATACATGGTGGATTTTTTACCTAAGGTAAAGCTTGATATCGTGCTGGCTGACGAAGATGTAGAGCGTGCGATTGATGTTATCCTGAAAACCGCTCAAACCGGTAAAATCGGCGATGGTAAAATCTTTGTGACTGAAGTTGAGCGCGTGGTGCGAATTCGTACTGGTGAAGAAGACGAAGACGCGATTTAACTCTGTTATAGCTGTAAGACTCAATAAAAAATCCCCACTATATTGCGGGGATTTTTATATTTGTTTCACGCTGGTTGATGAGGTTAGCGTTTGTTTAGTTCTCTAGTTTGACGGGCATGTTCGCTCAAGTCACTTAAGCCTAGTTTTTCGTAGCTCTTTTCCATGATTTCCAATGCACTGTCGAGGTAGCTACTTTGTGAGTAATGTTCAACAACATACTTACCGCGGTTTGCTGCGGCCAAGTAAGCTTCACGTTCAAAGTAATACTGTGCCACTTTTAATTCATAGCGTGCCATCTTGTTTAACAACCAAACGAGGCGCTTTTTAGCTTCTGGTACATAAGCGCTATCAGGGTAGCTGTTAATTAGGGTGGATAAATCTTGGAACGCCACGCGCGTGCGGTTGGCATCGCGGTCCGCTCTATCAACACCGAAATAGTCTTGGAATGCGTTTTCGTCTGCTTTGATATTGACCAAGCCACGCATGTAGTACATGTAATCAAGATTTTTATGGTTTGGATTTAAACGTATAAAACGGTCGATGCTTGCCAGTGCTTGGTCAGTATTGCCTGTCTGGTAATAAGCAAATACCAAATCCATCTGCACTTGACGAGAATACGGACCAAAAGGGTATCGAGCATTAATTGCACTTAACAATTCAATTGCGCGCGCATACAAGCCTGAGTCTAAAGTTTGTTTGGCATCTTCATATAACGCTTGGGCTGATTTATTGGGTACGCGTTCTATTTCATCTTGCTCTGGCGCTGAAGAACAGGCCGCTAAGCCTAAAAATGAGGCGCTAAGTACAATGGCAAAGGCGCGCGTCCTTAAGTTATTAGTCATTTTATTTTACTACCTTTGTTGTCTTCGGCTAGGCCAAGTCGGTAAAACCGAGTAAACTATGCATTTATGCGATTCTAACCCAGTCGAGCACAGCTTGCACTGGTAAATTAGGTAAAGTTACAGATGTCAGAGCAAATTTCCCTTCAAGCTGAAGTCCCAACCGAATTAGGTGGTAAACGTCTAGACCAAATATTGGCGCAATTGTTCCCTGATTTTTCACGTTCAAGAATAAAAACTTGGATTTTAGATGATAAAGTCACCGTCGATGGCGCAGTGCTCAATACACCTAGAGAGAAGCTACTCGGTGGAGAAGTGGTTGCAATCGAAACTCAGATTGAAGCCCCACGCGAATATGAGGCGCAAGATATCGCACTAGACATTGTGTACGAAGACGATGATATCCTAGTGATTAACAAGCCAATGGGCTTGGTGGTGCACCCAGGTGCAGGTAATCCAGATGGCACAGTGTTGAATGCGTTGTTACATCATCATCCAGATATTATTAATGTGCCTAGGGCCGGTATCGTGCACCGTTTAGATAAAGACACAACAGGGTTAATGGTGGTTGCAAAAACCATTCAGGCGCAAACCCATTTGGTGAAAAATCTTCAAGCACGAGAAAACTTTACCCGTGAGTATGAAGCAATATGTAACGGCACTATGACAGCGGGTGGTATGGTTGAAAAGCCAATCGGCCGCCATGCAACAAAACGTACCCATATGGCGATTCACGAAATGGGTAAGCCAGCTATCACTCATTACCGAGTAGCAGAAAAGTTTCGTGCGCATACGCGTTTACGTTTGCGTCTGGAAACAGGTCGTACCCACCAAATTCGTGTTCATATGGCGTATTTGAATCACCCCTTGATTGGTGATCAGCTATATGGTGGCCGTCCACGTCCTCCTCGCAATGCTACGCCTGAGTTGTTTGCACAGTTGAGAGACTTCAAGCGCCAAGCGCTGCATGCAATTAAGCTGAGTATTGCACACCCAATTACGGGGGAGATGATGACTTGGCAAGCGCCTGTTCCAGAGGACATGCAAATTTTGACTCAGGCGTTGCGTGAAGATACTAAGATTAACCCTGACCTGTCATTGTAAGGATAGTTGATGATACTGCCCAATTGGCCCATACAGCATCGAGTCAGTGCGTTGTCAACAACACGCCTCGGTGGCTATTCAAATGAGCCTTTTGACAGTTTTAACTTAGGCTATCATGTTAGTGATGAAATCTCTGCCGTGAATAGCAATCATCAGCGGTTACTTGAGTACTTGCCTCGGCCTGCGCAGTGGCTTGAGCAAATTCATAGCGCAAAGGTCATAACGGTAACGAGCCGCACAACAGCCACCGTTTGGCCGCAAGCTGATGCGTTATACACTCGTGTAGCACAACAGCCCTTGGCGATAATGACGGCGGATTGTTTGCCCATTCTGCTCGCTAATGAACAAGGCACGGAAGTGGCCGCTATTCATGGTGGTTGGCGGCCTTTAGTACAGGGCATTGTTGCCAATACGCTAAGTCTATTTGACAGTCCAGCTGAACAACTATATGCATGGCTTGGGCCGGCGATAGGGCCACTGACATTTGAAGTCGGTAGCGAGGTCAAGACGCAGTTTTGCGAACAAAATAGTGCACATAGCAGTGATTTTAGTGCGCAGGGTGATGGTAAATATCTTGCCGATATTTACGGTATTGTGCGCAGACAATTAGCACGCTCAGGTGTTGTTCGCATCTTCGGCGGACAATTTTGCACTGTCAGCCAAAGAGAGTTATTTTTTTCTTATCGTCGTGACGGGCAAACTGGACGTATGGCCAGTTTGATCTGGCGCAATTAATCCTATTTTCCTCGCTTTCGTTACTTGAACATTCGCACAACAATACCCATTAATTAACTAGTTATTAGTTTTTGATAGGTAGATGCACGATGCGTTTAGACAGATTTACCAGTAAATTTCAGGCGGCGCTTTCAGATGCGCAATCTCTTGCGCTAGGCAGAGATCACCAATTTATTGAGCCAGTACACCTGATGTATGCGCTGTTACAGCAAAATGGCTCTAGTGTTCGCGCATTGCTCGCTCAGGCGGGCGTCAGCGCAGATGAATTAAATAGTAAACTTTCTCAGGCCATTGAGAAAGTTTTTAAAGTTGAAGGGATAGGCGGTGACGTTCAGCTATCCAACAATTTAGTTTCGTTGATTAACTTGTGTGACAAGTACGCGCAAAAGCGTAAAGATCAATACATCTCCAGTGAATTGTTCGTATTTGCAGCCTGTGAAGATAAAGGGCCTTTGGGTGATATATTCAAATCGTTAAATATCACTCAGCCGAAAATAGAAGCTGCAATCAAAGCGATTCGTGGTGGCCAAAAAGTTGATAGCCCTAATGCAGAAGACACCCGTCAATCATTAGAAAAATACACCATCGATCTGACCGAGCGAGCAGAGCAAGGTAAGCTAGACCCTGTGATCGGGCGTGATGATGAAATTCGTCGCACTATTCAGGTTTTGCAGCGTCGTACCAAAAATAACCCGGTATTAATTGGTGAACCGGGGGTGGGTAAAACAGCCATTGTTGAGGGGCTTGCACAGCGTATTATTAACGGTGAAGTGCCTGAAGGTTTAAAGAGCAAGCGAGTACTCTCGTTGGATCTTGGGGCGTTAGTTGCTGGCGCTAAATATCGTGGTGAGTTTGAAGAAAGGCTCAAATCAGTGCTAAATGAGCTGGCTAAAGAAGAAGGCCAGGTTATCTTGTTTATTGATGAGATCCATACCATGGTTGGCGCCGGTAAAACTGATGGCGCTATGGATGCGGGCAACATGTTAAAGCCTGCATTGGCACGCGGTGAGCTGCATTGTGTCGGAGCAACCACCCTTGATGAGTATCGCCAGTACATAGAAAAAGATGCAGCGCTTGAGCGCCGTTTCCAAAAGGTATTCGTCAGTGAACCAAGCGTTGAAGATACCATTGCGATATTGCGTGGCCTAAAAGAGCGCTATGAGCTACATCATTCGGTGGACATTACCGATCCTGCCATTGTTGCAGCGGCAAATCTGTCACATCGTTATATCAGCGATAGACAACTCCCAGATAAAGCGATTGACTTAATTGATGAAGCTGGTAGCTCTATTCGTTTGCAAATTGATTCTAAACCGGAGCAGTTAGACAAATTAGAGCGCCGTATCATTCAGCTAAAACTTGAGGACAATGCGCTGGCAAAAGAGAAAGATGAAGCCAGCCAAAAGCGTCGTAGTGAGATGCAATCGCTGATCTCAGATTTAGAAACAGAGTACAAGGAGCTTGATGAGGTATGGAATGCTGAAAAAGCCTCATTGCAAGGCACGCAAGTGATCAAGGCTGAATTGGAACAAGCTCGTTTGGACTTAGAAGTCGCGCGCCGTGCGAGTGATTTGCAGCGTATGTCTGAATTACAATACGGCCGGATCCCGGAACTGGAGCGCAAGCTAGACTTGGCATCTCAGGCTGAAATGCAAGAAATGAGTTTGTTGAAAAATCAGGTCGGCGAAGATGAAATTGCCGAAATTCTATCTCGCTGGACAGGGATCCCTGTAGCAAAAATGCTTCAAGGAGAGCGTGAAAAGTTGCTTCAAATGGAAGATGAACTTCACAAAAAGGTCATTGGTCAAGATGAAGCTGTGAACGCGGTTGCTAACGCGATTCGTCGTTCTCGTGCAGGCTTGGCTGATCCTAATCGTCCTATTGGCTCGTTCTTATTCTTGGGACCAACAGGCGTGGGTAAAACCGAGTTGACCAAAGCATTGGCGCATTTTATGTTTGACACTGAAGATGCCATGGTGCGTATAGACATGTCAGAGTTTATGGAGAAGCACTCCGTTGCTCGTTTGGTCGGTGCACCTCCAGGTTATGTAGGGTATGAGGAAGGTGGCTACTTGACCGAAGCTGTACGTCGCCGACCTTATTCTGTGGTGTTACTCGATGAGGTTGAAAAAGCACACCCTGATGTATTCAATATTTTACTGCAAGTGCTAGATGACGGGCGTTTAACAGACGGACAGGGGCGCACGGTTGATTTCAAAAACACGGTAATCATTATGACCTCCAACCTTGGCTCAGATATCATTCAGGAGCAGGCGAGCAATAACGACTACGCAATGCTTAAAGAGCTAGTGATGGGCGTTTTAGCAAGCCAATTTAGACCTGAATTTATCAATCGTATTGATGAAACTGTGGTCTTCCACCCATTAATCAATGAGCATATCAAACAGATTGCCAGTATTCAGTTAGAAAAATTGGAGTCTAGGCTTAACGATAAGGGTTATCAGTTTACCCTAACGCCTGCGGCGCTTGAAAAAATTGCAGCCAGTGGTTTTGACCCAGTATTTGGCGCGAGACCGTTGAAACGGGCTGTACAGCAATACATCGAAAACCCACTTGCACAGCGCTTGTTATCAGGTGAATTTACCAGTGGTGATAATATTACCGTCGATGTACAGGACGATGATATTATCTTTGTAAAATAAACAGTTAGGCAGGCCAAAGTGACGACCACTGATGGCCTGCCATTTAATTTAAGCTAGTGTTGTTACATCCATTAACACCTCTAACCACCCCCGCCCTCATTCTTTTTTCTATATATAGTTGTTTTTTTATACGTAAAAATGAGTATAATCACTGTGCGCTGGGGCTAGCAGGTTTTACCTCCCCCCAATCTTGAAGGATCTAGGTTTAAGTCGTTTTTTGTTTCACTACTTGATAGTGGAAGATGAACCTGTAGGTCTTTACCTACCCATTTATTTCTATGAGAACACACTAATTGTTTACCAAATAACAGCAATGTAATTGTTGTTATCAGTGCTGAGTGTGCTACAACTAAGTTATGAAGGAATCGCTAACGTTGTCGTATCATGTTCGCGTTTTATGATTAACGTGTTCTCTTTTCCCTTTAACGGAGCATTAAATGCAAGATGTGAGCTTTTTGGTCGTTGACGACTGTCAATTGGTACGTAACCTAGTGCGGAACACCCTAGAAAATCGTTTGGGTGCTGAGAATGTTTATACCGCCACCAATGGCAAGGAAGCGCTCGAACTGCTCAATGCAAGAAGCATTGATATTATTATTGCGGACTGGCAGATGCCAAAAATGGATGGCGATGAGTTACTTCGTACAATTCGCAAATCAGAAAAGCACAAGTTAACCCCATTTATCATGATGAGCTCGTTAGGTGATAAGGAACACGTACTGGCAGCCATTCAAAATGGGGTATCACAGTATGTGATGAAACCATTTAGCGCAGATAAGCTCGAAGATGCAATTCATAAATCATGGAATTCGGCGAATCGACGCGGTGCTGTTCGCTTGTCCGCCCTACCTGAGCATAGGGTGCGTATTCAGACCAGTAACCGTAAGTTAGCTGGCATAGTAAAAAATATCAGTCATACGGGGATGTTGATAGAGTTAACCTATAGCCGTGAACTTAACTTGTTTAATAACTACTCGATTGAGCTGGATATTTTCGATTTAAACCACGAAGGTAATATGCTTATTGAGCCACTATACGGCGTACCCGTTCGTCTTATAGCGGTTGAGCCTAGCACTAGTAAAGCGAATGTTTGTCAAATGGGGATCCGCTTTAACCGAGAAATGTTGCACGAAACAGTGAAAGGCAAACTGGACTATCTACTGAAGAATCTGGGGCAAGATAGCGGTGACCTTATTCAAGATAACTAGTTGCTAAATATCGCTAGTTGTGACGTAAAAAAGCCTGCAATATGCAGGCTTTTATCGTTGATTGAACCATATCCGTTTAAGTCCTAAACGTTAGTATCATTCCTGATATCTTATTGGCACTTTCTACCAGTTTGGCTGCATCCTCTGCAACACGGTAGCTAAGTTGCAGGTTGTCATTACCGTGCTTACTAATATTACCGATATTCTCGTTGATTTCGCAGCTTACCACTTGCTGTTGTTCAGCGGCAGCTGAGATTTCTTGCGCTGATTGAGCTATTTCACTGATTTGGTTGAAAATGGTTTCCAGTGCTTGTTGACTTTGTTGACTGGCCTGCGCACAGTTATCAGCTCTGTCTTTGGTACTTTGCATTACCTTTGACCAACTAAATAGCGTATCCTGAATTTCTTTGACAGACGCATAAATGTGACTGGTTGCATTTTGTGTCCTCGAAGACAGTGCCCTAACTTCGTCTGCTACCACGGCAAACCCTCGACCATGCTCTCCTGCACGAGCAGCTTCAATTGCAGCGTTAAGCGCTAGCAAATTAGTTTGTTCGGCAATACCCTCGATTTCAGTCATTACCTTGCCAATTTTATCTGCTTCATTGGCCAGTGAGGTTGCTGTTTGCGCCGCTTCGTCTACTTGTCCAGCCAGAGTATTAACCATGTGACTGTTTTCCGCCATGGTGGACTTAATATCCTTACAATGCTGTTGTGTTGTCTCTACTTTCTGTGCGGTTGCGCCGGTATTGTGTGAGATGTCGCCAATGGTGCTACTCATTTGCGACATTGCCGTTGCGATTGAGTCTAAGCGCTGGCTTTGTGCCTGAATTCCTTGTTCCGTGCTACTTGATTTTTCATCCAAGCCAGTAGCAATGCTTTTAAAGGTAAAAGTTGCATCTTTCATACGGCCCAATACGGTGCGTAGTTTTGCCTGTAGCATACCTTGGCTATACTGTGCCACGCTAAAAGGGTGATGGCCGTTGTATACATATCTCGATACTGAATCGAATTGTGCTTGTTGATCACGTAATGCTTTTGGGGTTCTAATGAGTTCGTCGTAATTAACCGCCACAAGCAAGGCAAAAGTAAGCAGCAGCAGTAGAGCGGCACTAGTACCAAAAGACCAAAATGTTGCAATAACGGCTGCGATGGTGATTACTCCACTCAGTGCTCTGCGTAAACTGTATTGTTCGCTCCAGTGCCAAATGTTCTTGCCTTGATTAATTGCATCATATAACTTTTGAGCACGTTGTTTGAGCCCTGTGTCAGGGCGCACGCGTACGGATTGATAACCAGTTAACTGTCCATGTTCAAAAATAGGGGTTACAAATGCGTCAACCCAGTAGTATCGGCCATCTTTACAGCGGTTTTTCACAACCCCACGCCACGAATGACCTGCTTTGAGTTTGTCCCAAAGCTCCTTAAAAGCAGCTTTGGGCATATCAGGATGACGAACGATATTGTGATTTTTGCCAACTAACTCTTCGCGGGAGAACCCTGATACCGAGCAAAATGCATCGTTGGCGTAGGTTGTTACGCCACGAAGGTCAGTAGTTGAGACCAATTGTTGGCTATCATCAAAAGTCACTTCTTCATTAATTGTATTTTGTCCACGACGCATAATTTCTCCCTATGGATAACGAGTTAGGCAATTTTAGTCACTAACACGTTTACCACCTAATAAAGTCACCAAGGTTGATGACTTTGTTAAGTTACGTTGTCCTGAGTGGTAGTGATAGACAGGCGTAATCATACCATTAAGATTTTCATTAATTGTGTTAGATTATAGCGAGTTATAGAGTAAGGCAACAAGGCGAGTATCATGACAGAGTTAAACTACGTGTACGGGATTGAACAATTTGGTGATGTAGACCAAATTGTGGCGCGACAGATTGTCGAAAAAGCGTTGGAGGAGCAAGGTGTACGAATTGAGGTATTGGCCTCCAGCGTTAATCCGATTGATATTAAAACACGTAAGGGGCTGGGCTTTGTTGCGGCACAAAAACCAGTGAACGATTTCATGGGTCTTGGTTATGATGTCTATGGGCGCATAAAGGCGCTAGGCAGTCAGGTGAAAAACTTTGCTGTAGGTCAGTATGTTATTGGTATGGTGGGGTTTGCACATCATCCCGGCTGCTACGCAAAACAGGTTGATGCTCACGTGAGTGAAATTATTCCATTGGCGCAGAAAGAAAATTCTGCAATAGCGGGTCTTTGTTTGAGCGGTTTAACTGCTTATCAAGCTTTGCAGTGTGTTCCGGTTAGTTTAGATATACCTATCTACATTAATGCGCCTACGGGTGGCGTTGGACACTTAGCGGTGCAGCTAGCCAAGCTTGAAGGTAGAAAAGTGATAGCGCTTTCGAGTCGGCCCAATCATGAGTTGTTGGCCAAGTTGGACGTTGAAGTGATGGATTATGATTCTTTTTTCGATACGCCAAGAACGGGTCAGTTGCTCGATTTAGTCGGTGGAGACAGAACAATTGAGTTACTTGATAATCTAACCGCAGGGAGTGAGGTGGTCACGGTTCCAACAATTAGTAAAGAGCAGGTATGTGAACATGCAAAGCGTAAACAAATCAATGCACAGGGGATGGTTGTTGAGGCAAACTGCGATGACCTCAATAAATTGTATCGAGCGGTTAGAAGTGGCAAACTGACTGTGCATATGGATAAACAGTTTGTACTACCTGAGGTAGCTGACGCACACCGTTACATGGAAAAAGGCGAGCATAGCGGAAAAGTCATTATTTTGGCTTGAGTATTCCTAGTTTAGCCCCCATAACTTTGGCATTGCCTTATTTGGCCGAGGATATTTTTTTGATAACAACAGATTTACAGACAATACTTGCAGCATTGTCGATGCCTGAGCACAAGCATACCATCAGAGGTATTAAGCGTGGAATAGAGCGAGAGGCCTTAAGGATTGAACGCGATGGTAAGATTGCTCAAACCCCTCATCCAAAAGGCGCGGGACATCCATTAACACACAGTAGCATTACAACCGATTTTTCTGAGTCTTTGTTGGAATTCATCACGCCGGTGAGTGAATTTCCAGAGCAAACTTTGAGCCAATTGCAAGAACTACAAAAGTACACTCTGTCTAAAATGGGTGACGAGTTGCTTTGGCCGATGAGTATGCCTTGTTTTATCAACGATCAGAGCGACATCGCGCTGGCACAGTTTGGTGATTCAAACATTGGTCGCATGAAAACGCTATATCGCGAAGGCCTCAAGAATCGTTACGGTAGTATGATGCAGGCGATAGCGGGTGTGCATTTTAATATCTCATTTCCCGATTCGCTTTGGCAAAGTTTGCAAACAGTTGAAAGCAATACTTCACCGTTACAGCACTTTATATCAGATAAGTACTTGGGCCTGATCCGTAACTTTAAGCAAGAGCTATGGCTGGTTAGTTACCTATTCGGAGCATCTCCTGCGTTGTGCTCGTCATTTTTGCAGGGCAAAGAAAGTCATTTACCGTTTAAAAAGCTAGGCACAGGTACTTTGTATCTTGAGCATGGCACGGCGCTGCGTCTTGGTGATCTTGGGTATACAAACAGCGCACAGTCGTCTTTGAAAGTGATGTATAACAGCTTAGATGAGTATATTGCTGGATTACGTGAGGCAATACGTTGTCATTCAGACCTATACGGGGAGCTAGATGACTACACCAGTGAGACCCCCAAGCAGCTCAATAAAAATATTTTACAAATTGAGAATGAGTTCTACTCTCCAATTAGGCCAAAACGTAATGCACTGAGCGGTGAGCCGCCCACGCATGCCCTAGAACGTGGCGGTATTGAGTATGTGGAAATTCGCGCGCTGGACGTGAACCCATTTGTCGATACGGGTATTAGCATCGAGCAGATAAACTTCTTGGATGTATTTTTAACATATTGTTTGCTGAAACCTTCACCAGAAATGAGTTGGGATGAGCAAAAGTTAAGTCAGGAGAATCTAACCACTGTAGTAAATCAGGGCAGGGACCCAGAAGTGAAATTACTACAGGGCAACCATCAAGTCACGTTAAGACAGTGGGCTGAGCATATCTTTACTGACCTTAAAGATGTGGCTAAATGGATGGATGAGGCTTATGGTAGTGACAAGTATGTTAATACAATCAATGAATTAAGCTCATGGGCTTCACAGCCAGAAAAAACTTTCTCGGGCCGCTTGCTTTCGGAGCTAAAGCAAAAGCAGCAGGACGGTGGTGTATTAGCGCTTGATTTAGCAGCTAAATATAAGGCATCTTATCAAGACGTAAGCTATTCAGAGTATAGTGAACAAGTTCTTGATCTTGCAGCAGATGAGTCACAGCAAGCAGCAATTACAATTAAGGAAAATGACGATAAGGATTTTGTAACTTTCTTGAGAGATTATTTTGCCAGAGCTTAGGCAAAAAAAGCGCAGCCTAATAAGCTGCGCAAATAAATTTCAGGGATGAAACAATGCTAAACTGCTGCATTCATAGGTTAAGACAGGCATTATTTATAAAAGTTCAATGGGTTCGTAAAAAAATGCAAAAATTTATAATTTTATTGCCTGTAGTGTTACTTCTAGCTGGTTGTGCAACAGCTCCACCAAAACAACCCAATGATATCTGTAAGATTTTTCAGGAAAAAGAAGATTGGTACTACGATGCGCGTGATGCTCAAGACAAATGGGGCTCGCCAAAACATGTATTAATGGCAATGATGTACCAAGAAAGTTCCTTCAAACATGATGCAGCACCACCTATGGAATACTTCTTATGGTTTATTCCTGTTGGGCGTGCAAGCTCGGCATATGGCTATTCTCAAGCCAAAACACCGACTTGGAGTGATTATATTCGTGAAACGGGTAACTCAGGTGCAGACAGAGACGACTTTGAAGATGCTATCGACTTTATGGCTTGGTTTGTTTATAAAACTCATAAAATCAATGGTGTTTCTAAATGGGACGCTTATGCACAATACCTCAATTATCATGAAGGTTGGGGGGGATATAAGCGTGGCACATATCGAAAGAAAAAGTGGTTGATGGCCGTGGCCAATAAGGTTAAGCATCGTGCTAGCCGTTATGGCGCACAGCTCAAACGCTGTGAAGAAGACTTAGACAAAAACTGGTTTGAACGTTTGTTTGGTTAAATTTTATTGAGAGGCTGCTATTGCGGCCTCTCACTCTCTCCTTTTACTGTGCAAACATTACCCGCACGATAAACTTCCTAAGTAATATCTCAATTGATTAACGACATGAAAGTACTGGATATTTAAATTTACCTGCGTATTGTAGTTAAAAGTTATTATTTTGTGCGTCATGGTTACGCCTCATTGCAAGGACCCGTTATGAGCAATCAGTATGATCTAACTTTGGAACAGCCCGTTTCAATTTGGAATAAGCCACTTGACCTACCTATCAAAGAGCTATTTAAAAGCCTAGGTAAAGCCACTGTTGCTGGCGTATTTGCTGACAGCAAAGGCCTATATGAAAACTTGGTTGAGGCCTCCAGCGTTTTAGGGTTTGAGAAAAACCCACAGCAAGCTGCGTGGGTATTGGTGTTTAAAAGCCTGCAAGCGACGCTTTGTGAATTAGTACCTGATTATCAAGACTTATTTGAGTGTGAGCTTGATGATACAGGGGTTGAAGCACTTAGTGATAATATGGCCAAGCAGTTAAACGACGTGCCACTTGGGATTACCCCTGATTTCTTTGACTACCCTGAAAACCTGTCGTTATTTACGCATATCAAACCGGCCATTACTTTTTGGCTTGAAAGCTTAGGGATGCGCGCACAAGATGCGGAGGGTTTTTTTGCTCGATTAAAACAAAGCTTTGCTTTGGCACTACATAAAGAATGGCACAACAACCGAGAAGATTACCTGTGTGTTGCTGAGCACCTACAAAGCCCTTTTGCAAGCTGCAACAAAGAGCAGCGAGGTTGGCATGTGTATAATGTGTGGTTACAAGAACAGGTTAACCAACGCATGTTTGCTGAGGCGTTTAGTCTCAGCCAAGTGTATGTCAATCTTAATGCCTACTATAAAGTGGCGGTGGATAACGATGAACAAGAGCTGCTGCGCAGCACAGCGTCTAATACAAAAAAACAGGTTGTTGACCTGCACGCTGAAATAAACAACTGGGCGATACAGTTTAATAAGGCGTGTGCCATCAAAGTGATTAGTGGGGGTCCTGGTTCCGGTAAGTCTTCATTTGCGAAAATGTTTGCAGCCACTATGGTGCGCGAACGCCCAGAAATACGTGTGGTGTTTATTCCGCTGCACCACTTTGACCCAAGCGATGACCTACTTAATGCGCTCGCCCGTTATGTAGAGTCAGACCCTAACTTACCAACTAACCCATTGAATAAGGAACAAAAAACACAGCGAGTGTTGTTGATTTTTGATGGGCTAGATGAGCTGGCAATGCAAGGCAAATTAGCGGCTGAAACCGCTAACCACTTTGTTGAAGAAGTGATCAGTAAAATAAACCGCTTTAACGATGCGGGTTTCCAATGGCAAGCATTGATCACGGGTCGAGAGATGGCGGTTCAGTCGGTAGCAGCAAAGCTAAGGGGGTTACAACAGCTATTGTATGTGCTGCCCTATTTTGTAGAGCAGGATGAAGATACGGATGATAGCGAGTATATCGACCCTGAGAAATTACTGGCAACGGATTTGCGCGATACGTGGTGGCAAAACTATGGTCGGGCCAAAGGAGCAAGCTATGAAAAACTACCCGAGCAGTTGGCTATCAGCCAACTACAACCCATTACGCAGGAGCCGCTACTGAATTACTTGGTGGCGTTGAGTTTTGAGCGTGGGGAAGTGGTTTTTGATGAGCATTTAACGCTTAACCAAATCTATCAGGATTTGTTAGATGCGGTGTATCACAGGCAGTGGGATCATGGTGGCTATAAGCAAACGAGAGACCTTGAGAAGCCGCATTTTATCCGCGTGTTAGAAGAAATTGCCCTAGCGGTTTGGCATGGTAATGGCCGTGTGGCCAGCATTAGCAAAATTCAGCAACAATGTGAGAGCAGTCGCGTCACAAAATATCTAGAGGTGTTTCAAGAAAGCGCCACGTCGGGGATCTCTCGTTTATTGACCGCGTTTTATTTTCGCCAAAGTGAGTTGTTAGACGGGCAAGATAAAACCTTTGAATTTACTCACAAAAGCTTTGGTGAGTATTTGATTGCTCGACGCATTGTGCGTGAAGTGGCTGCAATTACCAGTGAGGTCAATCGTAACATCGCAGACCCAGATGTGGGCTACGACCAGATAAGCGCAAAAGCTCGCTGGGCAAAGCTCAGTGGGCCCACAGCATTAGATGAGTATATATTCAACTTTTTGGTGGATGAGGTGAGTTTACGTCACATAGACGATGTGCAGCAATGGCAAACATGTTTTGCGGGGCTGTTCTCGCGGACACTGCGCAAAGGCATGCCCGTTGAAGAGCTTCAGTTGGCCACATTTAGCGAGATGCAAAAATATGCCCGTAATGCCGAAGTGGCGCTGTTGGCGATTCATCATGCTTGTGGCTGTGCTACCGAAAAGGTCGCGGATTTGAACTTAGAAAATGGGTATAGCTTATCTCAGTGGCTTTTACGGGTTAAAGGGAGTGGGGAAGAGGATGACCGTATACCTGCTAGATGCTTTACTCATATTGATTTACAACAGTGCAGTTTTGAATTCAAAGATCTAAGAAAGGCTAATTTACAAAATAGTAATCTGAATGAAGCCATCTTTATTGGGGGGTATTTAGCTCAAGTTAGGTTGCAAGGCGTGAGTGCGATAGAAAGTAGTTGGTGGGGCGCGTCTTTAAGTTTAGCCAATGCGTCTTATGCGAATTTCGCGAACGCTAAATTTGACCACACTAAAATGCTTCACTGTGTACTAAAGTCAGCCTGTTTTGAAGGCGCGGTGTTTTACCGAGCTGACTTATTTGGTTCAACGTTAATCAATGCAAATTTAACCGATGCAAATTTAACCAATGCAAATTTAACCAATGCAAATTTAACCAATGCAGATTTAACCAATGCAGATTTAACCAATGCAGATTTAACCAATGCAGATTTAACCAATGCAGATTTAACCAACGCTATTTTAGATCACGCCAAGCTTCGCGAGGCTACATTAAAAGGTACAGTTTTAATCGGTGTAGATTTAAGCAAGGTTGACCTAAGTGATGTGGATTTATCCGAGGCGATTTTGGAATAAGTGATTATTGGATTTACATAGCGACATAGTCGATGTCTCTGTCAGTGTTCGGTAGATACGTATAAATCGTCTATGCTTGATGACGGATAATTAAAACACAGGAACCAAAGCATGTTTAAAAAAATAATAATCATACTGCTGCTTGTTATCGCTTCACCATTTATTCTCGCGCTGTTTGTGGCTGATAGCTATCATGTGGAACGTGAAGTGGAGATTGAACAGCCCCTCGAGCAGGTATTTTCTTATATCAAGTTATTAAAAAACCAAAGTAACTACAGTACGTGGGCGCAGGTGGACCCTGCTATGGAAACCGAGTACCGAGGAGAGGACGGCACCGTGGGTTTTGTTTCTGCTTGGCGCAGTAAGCACCCAGAGGTTGGGGTAGGCGAGCAGGAGATCATCAAGATTGACGAAAACAAACGTATCGATTTTGAACTGCGCTTTAAAGAGCCGTTCCAGTCAACCGACCCTGCTTATATGATCACTGAACCCACCCTCAATGGCACAAAAGTTAAGTGGGGATTTAATGGTCATATGGATTACCCAATGAACTTAATGTTGCTACTTGTGGACTTTGAGCAAATGTTGGGTGACGACTTACAAATGGGGCTAGACAATCTCAAAGAGGTGCTTGAACATCCAGTAGAATGATTGGAAGACAACCGAAATTCAGACATAAAAAAACCGCACGTTGCGGTTTTTTTATGTCTACAAAACGTGAGTGTTAAACAACACCACGTGGCAGGCGACAATCATGGTCTTTACCAGCAAGCTCAGCTATCCAAAACTCTTCGGCTGTATAGCCTTCAGCGTTTTCTTTAACGACTTTAAAAGCCGCTTTCTTTTGTGCTTTTGCAGGAGCTGCTTTGCTTGTTTTTGCTTTTTTAGCAGGCGCTGCTTTTTTGGCTGGTTTTGCCTTTGGTGCTTCACTCTTAGTTGAAGAACCAGAAGTAAGCTCTTCTGTCAGTGCTGCTACATCAGCAAGACGGAGGTTTTTCCCGCCATCAATGCTGTACCAACCAGGTTTGGTTGTGATCTCAGGCTTTTTGCCGTGGGCAGCTTCGTAAGCAGCTTCAAAAGCGCTTAATACTTCAGTTTTATCTAGTTTACTCATCGTAGATCCTAGTCGTTTTATACGCGGGATTAAGATTAATGAGTAGTTATACCCATATTTGCGCAATTTTTCAATTTTTTAAGGGTTTTGCTTCCATTTTGGCTGTATAAACGCCAGAATTTGAGAAATTTTCAGAAATAATACTGGTAACTTCATGAAACGTTCAGAATTTACACACGCCCTAACTGAGCTGTTAAAACCCGACGCAATCCGAGATTTTGCCCCGAATGGTCTGCAAGTCGAAGGAGCAGAAAATATTCGCAAGATTGTGACAGGGGTGACTGCCAGCCAGGCATTGGTTGATACTGCGGTAGAGCTACAAGCGGATACTATTTTGGTGCACCATGGCTATTTTTGGAAAGGTGAGTCACAAGTGATCACCGGCATGAAAAAGCGCCGTATTGCAACGTTGCTAGCCAATGATATCAATTTATATGGCTACCACCTCCCGCTTGATATCCATCCAGAGCTTGGAAATAACGCACAGCTTGCAAAGCTTTTGGATATTGAGGTGTTAGGTGGGCTTGAAAGTGGGCCGGCGAGTGTTCCTGTCCATGGGCGATTAAGAACCCCAATGTCTGGTGAAGTATTCGCTGAAAAGATTGCCACCGTGCTAAATCGTAAGCCACTCATTAATATTGTCAGAGATAAACCTATAGAAACCATAGCTTGGTGCACAGGCGGTGGGCAAGGTTACATTGATTTGGCTGTCAGCCGAGGCGTTGATGCCTATCTAACAGGTGAAGCCTCAGAGCAGACGATTCATAGCTCCAATGAACAGGGCATTGATTTTTTTGCGGCTGGGCACCATGCTACAGAGCGTTACGGTATCAAGGCGCTTGGTGAATACTTAGCTGAGCAATATGGCTTTGACGTCACCTTTATTGATATTGATAACCCAGTTTAAACAAAGCTTTTTAAAGAGGCGCTTAGAGCGCCTCTGGATCGATTATTCGTCGAACCTTTATCCAAAGCGTTCCTAACATTTCATGATAATGCGTGGTGACAGCTTCAAGTACGGAGACTTGCGCAATAAACTGCTTATAATCTGGCGCGTTATGCAGATTATGAAACTGTGTTGGGGCTGCAATCGTATCGACCCCTTGCGCCCAGAATAAATTCTTTGCGCGTGCCATATGGCTGGCTGACGTCACTAAGGCAACCTGCCTATCCACTAAATAGGGCGCTAACAGTTTTGCTTCGTCTTTAGTATCCATAGCGGATGGGTTAGCACGTACTCGAACGCTTGGGATACCCAGCGCTATTACTGTCTGTTTCATAAGTGGGGAACTGAGATGACCTGACACAATCAGCTCGGCACTCTTATAGTGATGTGCCAATCTTAGCCCTTCGATAAGTCTGGCTGATGAACAGCCTGTGAGCTGCGCATTGGCAAGTTGCTGACTATTAGGATGGACGCCGCAACCAAGTACCACGATTTTGTCTATTCTTGGGTGTTTGCTGACATCGAAGGTGTGCCATTGTGATTCAGCAGAGGTGGTAATCTTACTGGCAAAAAATGGGGTGCTGATACACCACAGCGCGATCACCGTAAGCCAGAGCATAATATATGACTTCAGGTTGGCTTTGCTTACAAATAACAAACATATTGCAACAATAATTAATGACAGTGGTAGTGGCATCAGTAGGCCACCAAGCACTTTCTTAAACAAAAACATAAGAAACCCAATCAATTAGCTTGGGTTCAGTTTAGTTAATATTACACAAAAATCATAGCTTAACGAGAATTGTTCTGTTTACAGGTGTTTAAAAAGTGTCTGTACACAGGGTTATCCTTCATGGTTTTTTTCATCGCTAGGTACATTGGGCGATTAAGACCAAGCGCCCCAAGAGGGATAGATTTAATAAGGCCTTGGCTTTCATAAGGGGTAACCAGCCAATCTGGTAATGCTGCGACGCCCATGCCCGCACTGACAAGTTGAAAAATGAGTAGCCCTTGGTCAACGGTTTTCAATGTACCGTCAAAGCGTGCATTTTGTATAAAGTGCTTGAAGATGTCTTGTCTCTCGCGCGGAATAGGGTAGGAGATAATGGTTTCATCTTTAAGATCTAATGCGGTTACATAGGCTTTTTTAGCCAATTCATGATCGGGTGAGACAATCAGCTTGAGTTTGAAATCAAACAGGTGCGCATATTCAAGTTTATCTTGCTCACGCATGTCCGAAGTGAGCACCAAGTCCAGCTCATCTTCTAATAGTTCAGGGATCGCGTCATAGCTAAAGCCGCGCTCGTAGTCGACTTTGATATCAGGCCAAAAGTTATTAAATTCTTTTATGGTTGGTAATAACCAGTGAAAACATGCATGGCATTCAACGCTGAGCCTCAGTTGAGAAATTGGCTGATTTAGGCTCTCTTTTAAACGACATTTCGTTGCTTCTACACGAGGTAACACGTCATTGGCAAGTTCTAGTAATAACATACCTTGTGGGGTAAAACGCACCGGTTGGGTCTTTCTTTCGAATAACTGACAATCAAGTTTATTTTCTAAGTCTTTAATTTGATGTGACAAAGCTGATTGCGTCAAGAACAACTCACGGGCCGTATTAACAAGCGAACCAGTGTCTTTAAGGGTTGCGATGGTTTTCAAATGCTTTATGTCGATCATCTTTAATAAATCTCATTATTAGTGTGAGTTAAACTCAGATTGCTCTACTTGAATCTCAGTCATTACCTAATAGTAACGTCTAGACGTCTAGAAAACTAGCAATCGATGATTAATTTTTAACAAAATCACTATAGCATTATTTTTGACAGCGTTGTCATTATTTATTTAACTTTTTTTCAAAAAATACAAATTAATTTTATTCAACTTCCTCCTGAGAAAGCATCATTTGTATTCACACTGCTCATTAAGTAGATTTCTAGACATCCATACATCCAAAGGAGAGAGGCATGACACAAATACATAACTTGGGTTTTCCCCGCATCGGAAAAAAGCGCGAACTAAAATTTGCCATAGAAGCATATTGGGCAGGCAAGATCACACAGGATGAACTGATTGAAAAAGGACGTGAAATTAGAGCGCAAAACTGGAAGTTGCAGGCTCAAGCTGGCGTAGAGCTTTTACCCGTAGGGGACTTTGCTTGGTATGACCATGTTTTAAATACAAGTTTATTGCTCGGAGCCGTGCCTGAGCGCCATCGCAACCATAACGAAGAAATCAACTTAGACACGCTATTTCGTATTGGTAGAGGTAAGGCCCCAACTGGGTGTGCCTGCGCCGCCAGTGAAATGACGAAATGGTTTAATACTAATTACCATTATATTGTACCTGAGCTAGAACAAGACCAAACCTTTACGCTATCTTGGTCTGAGCTATTTGAGCAGGTTGAAGAAGCACAAGCGTTAGGGCATCAGGTTAAACCTGTGCTGGTAGGCCCCGTTACTTATTTACACTTGTCAAAATGTGCTAAGGAGCCATTTGAGAAGTTGGCTTTACTTGAACGTATTTTGCCAGTGTATCAACAGGCTTTAAGTAAGCTTGCAGATTTGGGCGTTGAATGGGTGCAAATTGACGAGCCAGTCCTTGCTTTGGAGGTCAGCGATGACTATCGTGCGGCACTAAAAAAGAGTTTTGAGCTGCTGTCAGGTCGGGGTGTAAAGCTACTACTGGCGACTTATTTCGACTCAGTGAGTGATTATCTTGCAGACATTAGCGAATATCAGGTTGATGGCGTACATTTTGACTGTGTCGCAGGCCAGTATGATATTGCGCAATTGCATGAGACATTGAGGCCTGAGCAAGTACTGTCATTAGGCGTTGTTAACGGTCGAAACATTTGGCGTGCTGACTTACAAGCTCTTTACCAGAGTATTTTAGATGTGGCGATTAAGCGAAAAGGTAAACTTTGGCTTGCGCCTTCTTGTTCACTATTACACACGCCGGTTGACTTAGAGCAAGAGACGAAACTTGATAGTGAGCTACGTTCATGGTTGGCATTTGCGACCCAAAAAGGGCAAGAGCTGGCACTGTTAAAACAAGCGTTAGTTACTCAAGATGAACAGCTTCTGGAGGAATACTGTGCACCAGTTAAAGCACGGTTGACTTCATCACGTGTTAACAATCAAGCAGTTCAGCAGCGCGTAGCTGCTTTGACTGAGCGTGATGGACAAAGAAATAGTGAGTTTGCTAAGCGTATCGAAGCACAACAAGCATCCTTATCTTTGCCTTTATTACCAACGACAACGATAGGATCGTTTCCACAAACCAAGGCTATTCGTGCAGCAAGGCGTGATTTTAAAGCGGGTAATCTGTCATTTGAGCAATATCAAGCGCAAATGGAGGCTGAGATTCGCTATGCGGTGGAGGAGCAAGAGGCACTGGATTTAGATGTGTTGGTGCACGGTGAAGCTGAGCGTAACGACATGGTTGAGTACTTTGGCGAATTGCTAGAGGGCTTTGCGTTTACTCAATTTGGTTGGGTACAAAGTTACGGTTCACGCTGTGTAAAACCCCCCGTTATTTGGGGAGATGTATTCCGTCAAAAGCCAATGACAGTGGCTTGGACCAAGTACGCACAGTCACTGAGCGAGAAAAAGATGAAAGGCATGTTAACAGGGCCTGTGACAATCTTGTTTTGGTCTTTTGTTCGCGATGACTTAGACAAGCCCAGTATCGCCAACCAAATCGCATTGGCCCTCAGAGATGAAGTGGTTGATTTACAAAATGCTGGCATTGATATTATTCAAATTGATGAACCCGCATTTAGAGAGGGGATGCCACTTAAGGCGGGTCAGTGGCAAAGTTATTTGGATTGGGCGGCGTATGCTTTCAGAGTGTCAGCCTGTGGTGTTGAAGACAAAACTCAGATCCATACGCATATGTGCTATGCCGAGTTTAATGACATTATCGCAGCGATAGCGGATATGGATGCCGACGTTATCACCATTGAAACTTCTCGTTCAAACATGGAGTTGCTAGCGGCGTTTGAGCACTTTGATTATCCGAATGATATTGGACCAGGTGTGTATGATATTCACAGTCCTAATGTACCAGACGTGGATTGGATGAAAGCGCTGATACATAAAGCGGCTCAGAAAATTCCGGTACAGCGCTTATGGGTTAATCCAGATTGTGGCCTCAAAACTCGGGCTTGGGAAGAAACTCGTCAGGCGTTGGCCAATATGGTGAGCGCTACCAAGGAGTTGCGTAACGAACTTGGCTAAGTCCATTTTTAAAAATAAGCCCATATCAACATGGGCTTTTTCATGATACGTCTGCTCTGAAATGTATCAACATTCTTAAATCGACAGGGTCATTTGGGTATTGTCGATTAGAAATTGCATGGCCTGTTTTGCTGGCAGCGGTTTAGATACCATAAAACCTTGACCGAACTGACAGCCTTTGCGTTTTAACAATGCCCATTGTTTTGGGTTTTCTATTCCTTCAGCTACTACTTTTAAATCAAGTGAGCGCGCGAGCGACAAAATGGCGTCGACCAGCGGGTTTTCTTTGTGGGTTAATTGATCCACAAAGCTTTTGTCTAACTTTAATACGTGAATGGGTAATTGGTGCAGATATCCTAAGGCAGAATAGCCCGTACCGAAGTCGTCCAAATAGAGTTTCACACCTAGGGGTTCTAAGCCTTGGATGATTTTGGTTGCAAGCTTAAGGTTTTCAATCAAACCAGACTCGGTGATCTCAAGACACAATGCCCCATTGGGAAGTTGATAGTCTATATAGAGTTGCTGCATGTAAGTCACAAAATCGAGGCTGGCAAAGTGCCTTGATGAAACATTAACGGTGATTCGAATCATCGGGCTGCCTTCTTGACGCCAGCTGTGCAGTTGCTGTGCAGCGAGCTTGAGTAAATGCAAATCCAATTCGATGATCTGTCCGGTTTGCTCAGCTATCACGATAAAGTCATTGGGTGGAACCAAACCGTTTTTGGGGTGATGCCAACGTACTAGGGCCTCAAAGCTCACAACATGGGGATCATTTAGCGCAAAGATAGGCTGAAAGTAAAGTTCAAACTCATCGTTTTGAATACCATGTTGCAGATCGTTCTCTATATCTGCCTGACGTTTGAGTTTTTTTCGCATGGCGTTATTGAAATAACACACTTGGCCTCGGCCTCTAGATTTTGCTTCATACATTGCTGCATCAGCCTGTTGTAGCAATGTGATGGCGTTGTCTGTGGCATCATCAGTAAAAGCTACGCCGATACTGGTGGAGGCTTGTAGCACGTGACCATCGATATACAGTGGCTTGGCAATTGCCTCATTGATGCGCTCAAGCGCTAGAGACACCTGCTCTTTATCTTTGACATTCTCAATGAAAATAGCGAATTCATCGCCACCGAGTCGGGCAAAGGTATCAGTGCGACGGATACAGCCTTTGATCATGTTAACTATGGCGACTAAAAAGCGATCTCCTACATCGTGACCTAACGCATCGTTAATACTCTTAAAGCGATCAAAATCCAAATATAGTAAGCAATGTGAGCTGTCCTCATCTTCTCTATCTAAACTCAAGATGGCGTGCTTTACACGTTCCAGCAGCAAATAGCGGTTGGCAAGTCCAGTTAGCTCGTCATGTAGTGCTCTGTGTTCCAATGCCTGACGTGATAGTTGTCTGTCGATCGCCATACTCACTTGACGACTGATGTAAGTTAAAATAGACAAGTGATGATGGTTAAACGCTCTGTCTTGTGTGTAGCTTTGGATAACGATCACGCCTTGAAACTGGTCATTCACAGCAAATGGCACGCCAAGCCAAGACTTAGGTGACTGGCCCACCATTTGGAAATTACCCAACTCAATATGGCGTTCAAACTCTCGGGTATTACACAACAAGGGTTTGCCCGAAGTTAAGGTAAAGTAAGAGGCGGTGTGTTTGATCTGTGCCTTAGTTACTCGCTGGTGCGCGTTACATTTAACTTTGCCCTCAATCAGGTAGTCAATTTCGAGAATATCACTGTATCTGTCATATAAGCCGATAAAAAAGTTTTCAGCAGGTAACTGACTGTTAATGATCTGATATAACTCATCGTAAAACGCCTCTAAGTCCAGTGAGCGATAGGTAATATTGGCGATTTTTAACAAACACTGCTCTAGTTGCTGTGCTTGATTGAGTTGCTCTATTGTTTTTGTAAGGTTGTTGAGGGTTTTTACCTGATTAATTTTAGCGCTCAGCAAATGTGCAACCGTAGACAGAATTTGTAGATGTCCTTCTGTGAAATAATCGCGTTGTGGGTGTTCACAATCAATCACGCCAAGGAGGGTGTTTTCATACACCAAAGGCACACAGATCTCAGACAAAGCAGGTCTTGAGTCAGCGATATACATCGGCTCGACCGATACGTCTCCAGAGACAAAAGCTTGCCTCGTTCTGGCGACATGTCCTGTTATCCCCTGCTCAATGGGAATTTTGGTTTGTGCAACTTTATAATCATTACTTTGGTGAGCAACACCCATGCTAGCGACTTCTTCTAAAAACTCACTCTGTTCGTCAGCAAGGTAGATCACACAATCAACAAAACCCAGACGGCTTACCACCTGAGAAGTGACATAATCAAATAATTCATCAAGTTGCGTGATTTGCAGCAGGGATGAAGAAAATTGATTAATGATGCTAAGCTGCTCAGTTTTTGATTCTAGTTTGTTGTTTGAAAGCATTCACATCACTCATATATGCAATTAAGACCAATTTAACTTACTTGTAAGACAAACGACACATTATTGCGCAAAAAAAAGCATTTTAGAAACAAATAAGCTGTTTGTGGCGCGTGGATGAGCGCAAAAACTTTACTCTGGGGTGTTAACTGCCTATGATCGGGCAAATTCAGCCGTGGAAAATAGAGCAATGACAAGTACAGTAAACACCCTTACGATTACTCGACCTGATGACTGGCACGTGCACCTGCGTGACGGAGTACAACTTAAAGATACCGTTAGAGACATTAGCCGCTATATGGGTCGCGCTATAATCATGCCTAACTTAGTGCCACCGGCTACGTGTACACAAACCGCGTTATCTTATAGAGAGCGTATTATGGCCGCACAGCCACAGGGGAGTTTTACCCCGCTGATGGTGCTTTATCTCACAGATAACACTACACCAGAAGAAATTAAAAAAGCCAAAGCAAGTGGTCATATCGTTGCCGCTAAGCTTTACCCTGCTGGAGCAACCACCAACTCAGATTCTGGTGTAACTGATATTGAAAACATTTACCCAGTGCTTGAAGCAATGCAAGAAGTGGGAATGCTATTGTTGGTTCACGGTGAAGTAACCGACTCAGCGATTGATATTTTCGACAGGGAAAAGATATTCATTGAGACCAAACTTGCTAAAGTCGTGACAGCATTTCCAAAACTTAAGATTGTGCTTGAGCATATCACCACTAAAGATGCGGTTGAATTTGTTGAGAGTGCTTCAGATAACGTTGCTGCCACCATCACGGCACACCACTTGTTGTACAATCGAAATCACATGTTGGCAGGCGGCATTAGGCCACATTATTATTGTTTGCCAATATTAAAGCGCAACATTCACCAACAAGCTTTGATAGCGGCTGCAACAAGCGGTAATAAAAAGTTTTTCTTAGGTACTGACTCTGCACCTCACGCTAAGGATAAAAAAGAAGCCGCATGCGGCTGTGCAGGAGCTTACACTGCACATGCAGCACTAGAGCTATATGCTGAAGCGTTTGAAGATGCGGGCGCGTTGGATAAATTAGAAGGGTTTGCTAGCCATTTTGGTCCTGACTTCTATGATTTGCCACGCAATTCAGACACTGTGACGTTAAAGCGTGAAAGCTGGAGTGTTCCAGAAAGTTACCCTCTAGGAGATAGCCATGTGGTGCCAATTAAAGCTGGTGCAGAAATATCTTGGAAAGTAGTCTAACTGTAATCGCTAATAACCTGAATTAAATAAAAAAAGCGCACTTATTAGTGCGTTTTTTTATTTAATAATATTATTTAATTATTAATTTTGCTGGTAATTTGTACTGTTGGTCATTTTATATGTTAGGCTTAGAATGCTTTGAGTTTTTGCTGTTCTATGGATGTAAGAGTTGCGGTAAGGAAGCTTCATTAGCTACAAGTTAATGAGCGTAAAGTGTTTTTTGCTGTATTTATTATTCCGACGGGTTGCGGCGCAAACTCAGGGAGGAAGCCTTTAAGGCGAGTGTTAAATTGATCTGACTTACAGGAATAATAGGTATGTCTAATTCTAAAACAGGTAAAGTAAAGTTTTTTAACGAATCAAAAGGCTTCGGCTTTATTGAACAAGAGAACGGTCCTGATGTGTTTGTACACTTCAGCGCTATTTCGGGCGAAGGGTTTCGTACCTTGAGTGATGGCCAAGCAGTGTCGTTTGATATTAAGCAAGGTAAAAAAGGCCCTGAAGCAGAAAATGTAGTTGTGTTATAACTTCACTATACCTGAGGAGTAACGTTCTGTTGCTCCTATTTTATTCACACTTCTAATTATTTTATCAGAACCACGTAATATAATTTGATTTATTATATTTATATGCAAAAATATAGTAATTGAAATATGAGTACAAACCTTTCAATTTTTAATTATATTATACCTTTTTTAGGTATCAACCTGATAATTTAAGAGAACAATCAATGCGAGAAATTAAATCTTTTATCAAATCTGCAAGTTTTACTGAGTTGGAAAAAGCAGCTGAATTAATAAATGACGCGATTGAGTCTCAGCGTGAACAGCAGCAAGTAAAAGAGGAAGTATTAGCACTGATCAAGGAAAAAGGTTTAACCCTTGATGATCTTGTTGCTGGCGCACCAGTAGATAAACGTGCAAAAGTTAAACCTAAATATAGAATTGAAAAAGATGGTGAAGTCTTCGAATGGACTGGCCGTGGTAAAACACCAAAAGCATTTGTGGGTGTTAATTTAGATGACTACACCATCTAGTTGAAAAACTAAGCAAGCATATTTTTAAAAGGCCCATAATGGGCCTTTTGTCTCGAAGCCTAATTTATTATGTGTATAATCGTGCAATCGTTTCTCAGTTTTCAATATTGAGAGGTGCGTATCTATACGCTAAGACCTTATCAACAAGAAGCCGTTCAAAATACCATTGCTCATTTTCGAGAGTGTGATGACCCCGCTGTTATTGTATTGCCAACCGGTGCTGGAAAGAGCTTGGTTATTGCAGAATTAGCACGCCTTGCGCGGCATAAAATTCTTGTTTTAGCACATGTAAAAGAGCTGGTGGAACAAAATGCGCAAAAATATGCCAGCTTTGGTTTAACAGCAAGTATATTCTCGGCAGGGCTTGGACAAAAGAGCCTTCGTGAGCAAGTTACTTTTGCGAGTGTGCAATCTTTAGCACGAAACTTAACGTTGCTCACAGACTATTACTCTTTGCTCATAATTGATGAGTGCCACCGTGTGAGTGGTGAAAGTGATAGTCAGTATGGCAAGGTCATTAAAGCATTGAAAGCTTATAACCCACATTTGAAGGTGCTGGGTCTTAGTGCTACGCCTTACCGACTGGGTATGGGATGGATTTATCACAATCATTACCATGGTTTCATTAGGGGAGCGCCAGATAGTCCGTTCAAGCGTTGTATTTATGAATTGCCTTTACGTTATATGATAAAGAATGGCTATTTAACACCACCTAAAGAAGTTAATCCGGCTATTAGTCATTATGATTTTACTTCTCTAAAAAGCGATCAATTTGGCAGGTATTCCCAAGAAGACATGAATACCTTGTTATCAGCTCAGACTCGTGCAACTTTTAGTATTGTTTCTCATATTATCGAACAGAGTAAACAGCGTAGTGGGGTGATGATATTTGCAGCGACCGTGATGCATGCAAAAGAAATATTTAGTTATTTACCCCAAGATAGTGCGGCATTAATTATTGGTGAGACAGAAACTGTTAACAGAGATAATATAATTAATAATTTTAAGAATAAGACGTTAAAATATTTAGTAAATGTATCTGTATTAACTACAGGGTTTGATGCGCCTCATGTTGATCTGATTGCTATTTTACGTCCGACTGAATCGGTGAGTTTATATCAGCAAATCGTTGGCCGAGGATTGCGCTTATCGCAAGGAAAAAAAGATTGTTTAGTACTGGACTATGCGGGCAATGACTTTAATTTATTTCACCCTGAAGTGGGCACAAAGAAGCCAAACTCTCAAAGTGAGCCGGTACAAGTTATATGTCCAGGCTGTGGTTTTGCAAATATTTTCTGGGGTCAGCTAAATGAGCAGGGAGAGCTCATTGAACACTATGGACGTCGATGCCAAGGGCTATTAGGTGAGCCGCCCGAGCAGCAACAGTGTGATTATCGCTTTCGTTTTAAAGAGTGTCCGGCATGTGGCTGTGAAAACGATATTGCAGCACGGCAATGCTGCGAGTGCGGCGAAGTCATGGCTGATCCTGACGATAAGCTACGAGCCGCTTTAAATTTAAAAAATGCTATGGTGCTGAGGTGTAGTGGGTTGAGTGTGACCTTACTCAAAGCACAACAACTAAAAATTACCTACTTTGATGAAGATGGCGCAAGTTGTGATGAAGTTCATGACTTAGCGAACCCTAAAAGCCGCTATGTTTTTAATCGTGATTTCAGCCGGCGGCTGAAAGGCAGAAGTACACAAGTGAGTTGGAAAAGTGCAGAGCAAGTGTATGAGATGTCTCATCTATTAGAAGCACCTGACTTTGTTGTGGCCAAGCAGCACAAAAAATACGGCTGGCAGGTTAGTGAAAAAATATTTGATTACCAAGGTCAGTATAGAGTTGCCGATAAATCCTAGAACCCATTATCTGGGCTCTAGGGTTAGGCGAACTATTCAGATGCCATTATACCCCAACCATCACCATAACCTTCATGGCTATTTGCGATGCTTTCTAGATATTGTTCTGTTTGGCCAAGTAACTGATGTTCAGGCACCATTTTTATTGATGTGATCACTTCCCATACACCAGTGTCTTTACACTGCTGTAATTGGGTATGTGGTGCAAGCTCGTCTTCAGCTATCGCTTTTATAAAAGACTCAGCCTGAGGCTTTTGCTCAAAGAGAATGAAAAAATCGACCGTGTGAAACTGCGTAAGGTCAATGCCTGCTTCTGCCATTTCTGCTAGAAGTTGGCCGTTATCATCATCTGGGAATTGCATATTTAGGTCCAAGTAACTCAATTATGGTTATTGTCGGCTATTCGCGAGCAAATAAAAAGAGGCAAGGAGAAATTAGCGCTTGATTGCGCATGTAATGTTCATAGGGCGTTGTGAATGAATATGGTAGAATGTGCCCAGTTTTAGATAAGGAATAGATGGTAAGTGTTTAAGGCCGTTATATTTGTGCTGCTTGCAGCACTTGTTAATATACATAGTAAAGCTCTGGCGCAACCTCAGATGCAAGAGCACTGGCAATTGCAGCATATTGATATAAAGGGCGTGGAGAGTGAGTTAGAGGACAATATTAGTCGGTATATCAGCCACTACTTAGAACAACCATTTGAGCAACAGCAACTAGATCCAATGCGCCAAGCTGTTGAGCAAGCAATGCAAGCACTTGGCTATTATCATAGTCGGCTTTCTTTCATTGTTACACCAAGCAACAATACGCTACAACTCAATATTGAAATGAGTGAGCCACTGAGCTGGAATGAAATTGCAGTCAATATGATAGGTCCAGCACAAGATGACGACGCGTTACATAACTTACTTGCAGATTTACCTATAAAAGTAGGGCAAACGGTGCGTCACGATCTCTATCAACAGGCCAAGTCGAGCTTAGAGAGCCTGCTGCTAGAGCGCGGCTATTTTGATTTTAAATGGCAACGTAGTGAGTTGTTGATTGATAAAGGTGCACGTACAGCAATCGTTAATTGGCAACTTGACGGAGGTAAACGCTATCGTTTTGGTCAGTTGCAAGTGAGTCAAAATACAAAAGCAACACAATACATCCGTTCTTTAGCGACATTTAAACAAGGTACACCTTTCCAAGGCGCATTGTTGTCAGACTACACTCTAGCACTAAATGCCACTCCCTATTTTCGCTCTGCCAAAGTTTATCCGCAGCTAAAAGACCGCCACGATGGGGTACTACCAGTGCGGGTCGATGTGCAAGATAAGCCTGATAATAGTTTTGAGGTCGGTGGCGGATATAGTACAGATTTAGGGGCAAAGGCTCGTTTAAAGTGGAGCAAGCCTTGGATCACTGATGATGGGCACTTTTTAGAAAGCAACCTGTCTGTGTCTGAGCGTCGCCAGGATATTACGGGTAGTTATACTATCCCAGTTGCAGACCCAAATAACGATGTTTGGCGCGTATTGAGTGGCTATCAATTCAACGATGATATTCAAGAAGGGATCAACAGCAAAATATGGAACATACAGTTACAGCGACAATGGTTAACGGATGATAACTGGATCCGCACGGCTTTTATCAAACGCGAGCATGAGAACACGGAACAAGATGGTGAACGCTTCGAAACCGAAATGCTACTGCCGGGGATAAGTTATGCCAAAAAGCAAACAAAAGGGGGGACAACCCCATATTGGGCAAATGAACGATTACTATCATTGGAAGTTGCCAGTGATTCATTGGTGTCATCGACATCGTTATTAAAAGCACGATGGAACAATGCTTGGTTGCGCAATTACCAACAACAGCACTTTGTGATCAGCCGCATTAACCTTGGGGCTATCGTTGTGGATGATATTCATGAAGTGCCGTTTAATATGCGCTTTTTTGCAGGTGGCGACCAAAGTATTCGAGGTTTTGCTTATCGCTCTATTGGTCCAAAAGAAGACGATAAGGAAGTGGGTGGTAAGTATCTCGTAACAGGCTCTTTGGAATATAACTACCAATTTTTGCCTAGCTGGCGTGCGGCCGTGTTCATCGATGCGGGTACCGCCACAAACGACTTTTCGGAAAAGTGGTCTGTGGGCGCTGGGTTTGGTTTTCGTTATATCACCCCTGTGGGCCCCATTCGTATTGACCATGCATGGGGGCTGAGTAAAGAAAGTAAAAGTACCCGTCTAAGTATTGTTATAGGACCAGAAATTTAATGTCTCTTATGTCACGCTTTAAAAAAATACTCGGTGGTTTTGCGGCTATTGGGGTGGTTATTTTTTGTATTGTTGCGACCGCGCCGGGTCACCAATTACTGGTGGGGCTGGCAAACAGTACGGTATCTGGGCTGAAGGTCAAGCTGGCAGATGGCCGATTGCTATCAGGCACTCAAATAGACATAGATTATCGTAACGAACAGTTAGTCTTTAATGCGCAGGCGCTTAAGGTGTCACTGGAATGGTTTAGCTGTGCAACGCTTTGTTTAGATATATCAGCCGAGCAGCTAAAAGTTGCATTAAGCAGCACAGCGCAGGCTGTCGATGAGCAATCACAAAAAACAGCGCCTATCAGTTTACCATTCTCCATTGGGATTAACGATTTTAACGTGGCACATATCGATGTGGCCTATGATCAGCAGGGCTTCAATATTGAAAAGCTGCAAAGTGCAGTGCAGCTACAAGAGTCACGTATCAATGTTAGCAAACTGCTTGTTGAGCAAGTGAATTTAAAGCTACCTGAAACAACAGAAGATAAGCCTCAGACTATACCCAGCAGTTTAGCGGGGTTAGCACTTGCACCTGTGGTTGTCCCTTTAGATGTAACGCTTGAAGATCTAAAGGTTGGAGAAATACAGGTCGTGCAAGGCGAACAAACGACCGTGGTTAATGAGCTGGTACTGCAAGGTGAAGTAAATTCACAGCAACTTAAATGGCACACACTGGCGGCAAAAGCGATGGGAGTAAGCGCAGACTCACAGGGCACGATAAGTTGGTCCAAAGCATGGCAGTTTCAAGTGGATACGTTATTAGATAAAGATGATAACCAGTTGCAAATAGGTATGTCTGGCCCTCTGTCTGACTTGAAATTGGAAGTAACAAGCCGCGGGGCTTATCCAAGTGAACTGCAAGGTAAAATAGACTTAACTCAGCAGAACTGGCCGTTTGATATAAAGCTAGTGGCGCATTCTTGGCAACTAGATGAATTGCTGCAAGCGCCATTGGAACAGTTACATATTCAGCAAGCCTCAATGGATCTTAGCGGTAATGTTAACGATTATTCTGCAAAACTAGCGCTGACTGGACTTACTGCCCCACAAACGCCTATCAATCTTACGACGCAGTTACAGGGGACGTTGAGTGGCGTTAACATCAGTGCTGCACGGTTACAATGGGAGGAGTCAATCTCAACATTGGCAGCACAACTGAACTGGCAGCAAGGAATAACAGGAAAAGTCGACGCGCAGCTTAGTCCACTGCCAATAAATATGTTTTTACCGGACTATCCTAATACGGCGCTTAGCGCTAACCTGAGTGCGGATTTTCGTGTAGCTGGTAAGCAATGGCAGGTAGATGTAAATGCATTAAAGGCGTCTGGGAAGTTGCTTGGCAAAGACCTTACAGCCCATGCTCAACTCAGTCTAGATCAGCATTTGCAGGGACAGCTTAATAGCCTCACTTTGAACTATGGACCAAGTAACTTACGGGTGTCAGGTAAGCTTGGCAAAGCGCTTACTTTATCTGGAAAAATTGATGTTAATCACCAGCATGATGCATTGATTCCAGTAGATCTGATCTCCACTGGGGACGTGACAATTAGTGGCGCTCACAATGCGCCAAAAGTGACAGCAAATATTGATATTAAACAGTTTGGCTTTGACAATTTGACAGCTAGGAATGTAAAGCTGGAGGTGCAAACCAATCGCGCCACAAATTGGGAAACCGATGCGCAGATCAAAGCTCAGTATATTCAGTATGGGGCTTCGCAAGTGAGTAATGTGCACTTGTCACTAGATGGGGATATGACACAACATACATTGGAGATAGGCACAGAAGGTGACTTGCAGGCTTCGCTTAGCATCAACGGCGGGTGGCAAAAACAACAATGGCAAGGTGTGCTCAAGACTGCACAACTGAGTTATCAACAACAAATGTTGACCTTGCTGGAGTCTGCGAAGATCAAGGTGTCACAAGATTTTGCTCATGTAGATAATCATTGTTGGCAACTTGTGAGCAGCAAAGTTTGCGTTGCTGGCAAGCAGGATCTAATCAAAGGTACAGGAGACGCCAAGGTCGACGTACGCCAGCTTTTGCTCAAAGACATCAATCATTGGCTTGCTGATAAAGCACAACTAGAAGGGTTTGCTCATGGTGCGCTGTCAGTGGCTTGGCAAGGTGGGCTATTGGAAAAGGTGAACGGTCAGCTACAAATGCAGCAGCTAAAGGTGCATAGCCAACATGAAGGACAAACACACACGTTGCCCGTTGAGAATTTGACCACCCAACTGAGCAGCAACAACCAACTAGCAACGTTGGATTGGCAAGTTAATTCATCTGTACTGGGGCGCGTTAAAGGACTACTAGAGTTTCCATTACTTGCGAAAAGTACAGACTCGGTTCGAGCTACGATAGACATTGTGCACATGTCGCTTTCGCCGCTGGCGCCTATTTTAAGCAAAAACCTCAAACAATCGGTAAAACTGGCGGGCAATATTAGTGGTGATATTACGCTATCAGGGGATGTGCGTAGCCCTGAGGTGTCGGGTGAGGTTAATATTTCTGACATAGCTTTTGCTACACCAATTTCTCCTATTTCTCTGGTTTCTTCGACATTGGGCGTTAAATTTGATGGCAAACAAGGTTATCTTTCAGGACAGTTGCAAGGTGTGCAGGGGGGCAGCTTGGCGCTAGATGGATTTATGGTTTGGACGCCACAGATAACTGCGCGTATTACGGCTAAAGGACAAGATTTTTTACTCTCACCCGAAGCTGATGTGGAATTGACAATTTCCCCTGATATCACGGTTGATTATAGTAATGAACAAGCTTCGGTCGTCGGTAAATTACTCGTGCCCTTTGGTCGAATTGAAATCAAAGATATCCCAGCAGGGGCGGTTCAAGTATCCGAGGATCAAGTTATCGTCGATGCGCAAAAAGAGCGAGAGAGCCGTTCACCTATCGCTTATTCAATAGATGTTGATGTGTTAGTGGGCGATGATTTCAGAGTAAAAGCATTAGGTTTGGACAGTTACATTACCGGTCACTTAGATGTAACCAAGGTGCCCGCTAGAGCAATATTGGCAAGTGGTGAGTTATCACTTCTTGAAGGGCGTTATCGTGCTTTTGGTCAGGATCTACTAATAAAAACGGGGCAAATAGGCTTTAATGGAGCTTTGGATAAACCCTATTTAAATGTACGTGCCATACGTAATCCAGAGGTGACTGCCGATGGCGTAGAAGCAGGCATTGAATTGTCTGGCAGTATTAGTACGCCGCGATTTTCGATTTATTCACAACCCGCAATGGACCAGTCACAGGCACTTGCATATCTACTCAATGGTGAGCCGCTTGGTGAGGGGGAAAGCTCAAATAATGCAATCCTCACGCAATTGTTACTATCGCAAGGTTTAAATCGTAGCGAAAACCTAGTGGCCAAGACAGGAGAAAAACTAGGGTTTAGCGATGTATCACTCGGTGCCAGAGGCAGTGGTGACTCGACAAAGGTTGAAGTGTCTGGGTATCTGACTCCAAGTGTACAAGTCAGTTATCGTGTGGGGGTATTTGACTCGTTGAGTGAAGTGGCAGTGCGCTATCGAGTGTTTTCAAAGCTTTATATAGAAGCAACCAGTGGTTTATATGACAGTATTGATTTACTGTATAAGTTCGATTGGGATTAATAGCGCCAATGCTTCCCTGAGACCACAAAAATAATAAAAAGGAATACACCATGTCTATCTATCGTTACTTAGCAATCGGTATGTTGACATTGCCTGCAATGCAGGTGGATGCTAATGAGTTCAAAGCACCCTATGAAATAGTGGCACAGGCCAGTGATTCGGCATGGCGAGTGGTGGATATTGAAAATGTCTTAAAAATTCAACTTGCGACAGGTGCGCTTTATGTTGAGCTTAACCCACTTCTTGCCCCCTTGCACGTTGACAATATCAAGCAACTTGCCCGCGAACGTTTCTATGATGGACTTAGTGTGTACCGGTTTGTAGAGGGGTTTGTTGCACAGGGAGGTGACGAAAGTGCTAAAAAACAGCCGCTTAAAGCTAAAAAACAACTAACTGCAGAATTTATCTATAAAAGCAAAACACCACTTAACATTACCACACTCGATATGGTTGACGGTTACGCACAGCGTACAGGGTTTCTAAATGGTTTTGCCGTTGCGCAAAATGAGAGTGGTACGCACACTTGGCAAACCCACTGTACAGGGGCTTTTGCTATGGCTCGGGAAGACGGCCCAAATTCTGGCGGGACTGAGTTTTATGTGACGCTTACACCACAACGTTATTTAGATCAAAATACCACGGTATTTGGCCAAGTGTTGCACGGTATGGAGCATATCCAAAAGCTTGATCGCAAGCCTGAGTCAAATAAGGAGTTTAACCCAATCACTAGCGTGAAAGTGTTAGCTGATATAAGCAAAGAGGATAAACTGAGGTTTAAAGTATTTAATACTGACACAAATGACTTTAAAGCGCTGATAGCAGCAAGAAAAAACAGGCCAGAGGCTTGGTTTGTGGCCAAGCCTGACTATGCGGATGTGTGCGCAATTAAAGTGCCAGTGCACAGCTTCATTGCCGATTAGTACGGATCTGATATGCGGTGCTATCTTGGTTGCTGGAGCGATAGGGGTTGATATCTAAGCCACCTCGTCGAGTATACCGAGCGTAAACATCGAGTTTTTCAAAGTCAAAGGTGTTCATCAGTTCACAATAGATACGCTCGACACATTGTTCATGAAACTCGTTATGACTGCGAAAAGAAATGAGATAGCGCAATAGTGACTCACGACAAACTTGGGTGCCCGTATAGGAAATGACAATGCTGGCCCAATCTGGTTGTGATGTGATTAAGCAGTTTGATTTTAATAGGTGACTGTGTAGAGTTTGGGTCACTATGTTTGTGCTTGCTGCTTTTAAGATCCCAGCCTGAGGGCTGTATATATCTACATCAATATCAAGGTCATCAATACACTCACCGGGCATTTGAGTAAATGGCAAACAAGCATAATCACTCGCTTTATATAGCGTCACTTTAACTTGTGTATTGGCAGCTTTTGATAAGTCTTTTGTTAGGATATTTTGTACGGCTTCGGCACTTTCAAATCGGCTTTGGTTGAAGCTGTTTAAGTACAACTTAAAAGACTTAGATTCAATAATATGTGAGCTTTGGCAAGGAAATACAAAGCTTGCTACAGCAACTTGTGGCTTACCTTTTAGGTTTAGCCATGATAGCTCATAGCCCGTCCAAGTATCCTCACCTTTAAAAGGCAGGGCTGATTCTTCAACACCAATTTGATCACGGTTAAGCTTACGCGCAATAGGGTGTAGTAAAGACGCATCATACTGTGATGCATACTCAGTCGTTTTACCTAATACAGAGGCTTTAAGTTCAGGGGCGTTTGTGTAATCTGTCATGTTTCACCATTTGTGGTTACAATGGCGACATTATAACGGATCCCAACACGGTTGGCAGTATATGGCTATAAAGCAAATTTTATCCCAATTACATGAAAACTTTTCGGCGCATTATCAACATGCACATCAGTCATTACCTTGTATGTACTATGACCCTCAATGGCCAAGTCCTTGTGAAGTCGGCGACCCCATTGATAATGAACGTATTCAATGGCAAGCCTCAGCGCAGCCCGACACAAATAACTTGCAACAACTGGCTGTAGCATTAGAGTGCACTTTCCCTGACGAGTTGGATGAGTATTACAGCACGTTTTTTGCGGGTAATGTTGTTGCAAAGGTAGATGGACATCAAATTGAGTTGCTTCAGGCTTGGAACCAAGAAGATTATGAGCGACTACAGCAGAATATTACCGGCCACGTTTTAATGAAGAGAAAGTTAAAGCAAGAAGAAACCGTATTTATAGGCCTGACGGAACAAGATGACCTGTTGCTTTGTGTAAAGCTAAACAGTGGTGAGGTGTGTCTCGAATATGTAGGGAAACCACCACACCATGTATTAGCCCCGAGCTTAGCGGAGTTTTTACAGCAAGTCAGGTTCTAGTTTATTGAAAATCCCAAGAAATATTTGATACCAGCTCACAGCTGTCACAGCGAAAATCAAACAGCCCAAACCAAGGTTCGCTCAGAGCCCACTCGCCATGACAGCTTGGGCACTTGCGTTGCTTTTCTGCTGCTAGGCTTTCACCGCCAACGCGGTAAAGATAGTAGTATACGGGCTTTTGCGTTAAGAAGCGGATACGCTTTGAGAGATCCATGCCTCGTCTGAATAGATCACTATTGATACTTGATATTTCTTCCAGCGCGGCAAACTCACAGCGCGTTGCGCCATTGATCTGAATTTGGTCACACGCTTGCCAATCTTCTTGCCATTTTATGAGGGCTTTATAGTCACCGTTGGCGATAGCGGGGATCTTGTAAAGTGGTACCGGTAGAAAGTCATCACCACAATATAATGGACTACATGTGTGTACATATGTGGTATATAAAATATAGCTAGAAGGCTCAGTGCATTGATCGGCCCCATTCGCATGGATATCTTGCCCGATGACCTTAACTTTGGGTGCTAGCAGTCCGGCTTTTTGCAATTGGTCAATTGCATGTTTTACAAAAGGGCTGTGATTTAGCGGGTGCAAGGCATCTTCCAGCGGACACATTACCCGAGTGATAAAGTAACCATCTTTTAGCACAGTTGGAAATTCATCACCGATGATCTGACCATTAAAGCGAAGCGCATTAACCACTCGATTGATGGCAACTTCAGCCATATCGAGGGTTGTATCTTGATAGCAATCGAATGTTAAGTCTACTACAAACATATTAACCCTTCTCCATTAGGGCTAGTAGTCTATCAAGCTTTTGCTCTATTCTATCAAGCTGGCTCTGGGAAGGCGTATCTTGCTCTGAAATTGGCTGCAAAGGCTGTTTGACTATATCTGGGTTATTCTTATAGGCACTAAGACCTGCGATGATTACAGGCATGGGAACCGAGCCATTTAAACGGGCTTTGGTTAATGCAACACTTGGGGTTTTTCCTTCTACAACTAAGTCCGCTATTGCCTTTTGTACTGCAGGATGCATGCGCTTTACTCCACACAAATAAAGCGCATCATACCATAGCTCAAAATGTTAGCGTAGCATGGCATCTAGTTCATCAATCAGTTCGCACCAATCAGCATCTTCACGCAGGGATTCTTCGATAAAATGTCGCTGCCCTTCATTCCAAAAGGGGGCTTCAGCAAGCAGCATATCGTCAGCAATGCGATGCTTATGAATGAATTGTGTGATCTGATCAGGTGAGTTGTCTAACCCTAATTGAGCAAATAAAGTGGCAAGATTGTGCTTGCTGGTATCCATAAATCACTCCGTAAGTTGCCTAAAAAACACTCTGTAACTATAGTAGACAGTGCACTTAACAACAATCCGTTTGCCCTAATAACAACAACATAAGGGGACATTATGCGTGTTCTACAACAACAAAACCTCGCAGTGAAATATCTAACACCAGAAGATATGCGTGTTGCAGCAAGCCTGTTATATCAGGCGTATCATGACGATGATGTGTTGCGTAGTGTGCTATCTGCAAAAGACGACAGTAGCTACGAAATGAAATTGAGAGCTTTTATTAGAGAGGAGCTAGCAAGCTTTGGGCAGGGGCGTCAGCCGATGGTGGGTTTGTTTGACGGCGCTAATTTATACGCAGTTGCATGTGTACTTGAGTCAGAGACAGAGCTACAAGCATCGCGGTATTGGCATTGGCGTTTGCGGTTAATGCTTAGTGCAGGATATCTGCAAACCCAGCAATTAATCGAAAAAGAAAACACCATCAGAGACGCGTTAGAAGAATATGGACACTACTACTTTCTTGCCTTTATTGCGGTTGACCCACATGTGCAAGGGCAAGGGCTTGGGCACTACTTGCTCAGTGGGTTAGACGATTTGATCTCAAGCAACAAAGATATCAGCGGCATGGCTGTTTTTATTACGCAAACGGCCCAAAAAGCATTCTTTTTAGGTCATGGTTATCAGGTAATAAAGCAGCTTTCGTTTGAGAAAGTGACAGGGGAGTTATTATTTAAGAAACAACAACCAGACGGATCGGAAAATTAGGTGTAAGACTTTTCCTACATGAATGTGCGCTAAGGTGTTTTGTACTGTTGTCATTTGTCGTTTTTTTTACATTAAGCCATTGTAATGAATGTGTTTTATTATTTTTGCAAAAATATTTCAGTGAGAAAGTTCTCTTTTTTGCCTTTTGAAGCACGAATAACCGCGTAGACTTAATCATGTCAGGACGACAAAGCGATTAGGAATCGTCAAAGGAGTGGAGTGCAGAGGGTAAGGTAAGCTGCAATTGCAAGGAGCATAAGGGAGCAAGGATTGAATTAGGAACTCACAGGGAGTGAGGGTATATCAGGAAGATATACGCAAGGACGGTAGGACAAGCACATGGCGTGCGATTAAGGAGCGCTCAGGAAGAGTGAAGAGGAATGGCCAAGTCGGCAAGTGGATAGGTCACAGGAAGTGGCATGGAAAGCAAACAAGGAAGAAAACAGGGGTATGTCAGGATGTATACCCGTTCAGGGGATGAAAAAAAAGGTGGCTTCACGCAGTGGGAATGGAAAACCCATCATGGATGTAGTCAGAACTAGGCGCGACAGTGGTTGCGCCTTAGTTTTTTCTAGCACTTTATTATTCAGCTCAACATATCATTCATTGGCCACTAAAAACCTTTTCCATTAGCGTAATAGAGCCTTGCTGTGGGTCGACTTTGCATTGAATACCCAGCGGCAGCACAATTTGCGGGTCGGTATGGCCGAAATCTAAATTGGCAATCACCACTAATTGGTCGTTATTAAACTCTTCTTTGACAACGTTTAGCACCGTTTCTTCCAATACATATTGCTCATGTTCACTATAGTCTCTTGGTCGGCCAATTAGCAGGGCACTGAGTTGCTCAAATACTCCCATTACGCCATAATTTCGCAACCAGTAACGTATGTACTCCACTGATGGCTTCTCTTGTGAAGTTTCCAAAAAGAGTACTTTTTGCTGCCAGAAACTGGAATCTGGCCAGTAATCTGTGCCTTTAAGCATTTCTAACACTTCTATACAGCCGCCAAATAATCTGCCAGTTGCGGGAGCATTCCCTTGTAACACTTGTGGCCCGCGACTTTTAATAAATGGATGGCATAGCCCCGTATGGGCCGTGTTTGCCCAGTCTGGATAGCCATGACAAAAGTGACTAAATGTAGGAAGTGTGCGGGTGGTTGGGTTAGTGGTTAAAAATGTCTTAAGGTAGTTTTGATAGCTATCATCAAAGTTGTGTAGTTGCGCGAATCCAGCCATCACTGACGGACCGTTGAAGGTAACGATACCCGATTGATTCAATGTTGCCGTCAAGCTGGTGCTGTCTGAGTAGCCCATGTAGAGTTTTGGGTTTTGGCTGATCATGTCCAAATCTAAATACTTCAATATTCGCGCTGAGTCAGAGCCACCAATAGTGGCTATGATCGCGTCCACTTCTGGGTCTAAAAACGCAGCGTTGATATCATCGGCACGTAGCTTGGGATTGTTAAATAGTTTGTCAGCATCCATCGTGGCGGTGGGGTAGGGTTTAACTGTGAACCCAAGGGCTGTTAAGTTGTTAATGCCTTGCTGATAAATATGTGGGAATGTAGACGGTCCTCCCCAAGATGGAGAAACAACGGCAATAGTGCTGTCAGAGTGCAAATAAGATGGCTTTTTCACAAGCGCTATCCTTAGTCAGCAAAAGATTACAAGAATAAGCGGCTATTATATTGGAATCAATATAATTCTAAGTACTAGGATGCCATACGATGTGGCGGAATATCAGCTTTCATTAAGCGGCTATTTTCAAGGTGTAATACGCCCTGATAAACGGTTTCACCATCGGAGCTGAATTCAAAAATAAACTGGCTTTTTATACCAGGCTTACCACTTTTGAGTATGCCTAGCCGACGTTTTTGGCACGCTACACTCAGAAGCTGAACTTGCAGCTTATCAGCTTGATGTTGGGCGTGATCTTTAGCCGCTTCAGCGGCCTGTCGAGAGGTCCAAAATAGTGCTATTACCGCACCTACGAAAATAAAAAGCCAAAGTGTTGCCATCTATGAAAATAACCTGCCAATTGCGCGAGACAAATCATCACTGCGATTTTCTGCCCTTAGAATGCCTAAAACATGTGGGCGCAAAGATGGAATTGCAACTAGATCTGCAAAAATACTTGCAAATAAGCCCTCTATTTTTGTGTTCTGAGCAGCTGACTCCAAAAATTTAAATAGGCGCTCTGAGTCTAAAAAGACTTCCCAACAGCGTCCAGCCAAAGTGAGTAAAATGTCAGATTCTCTGCCGTACTCACTGCTCAAAATAGTGTCAACACTTTGTGCCAACAAGCCTTGCGCATGACTGCCAGAGATGGCTCTGAGGTTGCACACTAGCTCATCAAGATTATTTTCACGGATACTGTTATTTATTTCATTTTGTAGCTTCTCTGAGAAACGGATATCGATAGCAACGTGTTCTAACATTGCGCTCAGAGGTTGTTTCACTTCAAGCGGGAGTGAAGCCCAAATGGCTTGTAAGTTTTCACTATTTTGACCATGATCAAGGCGAAACGCAAAGTCAGCAAGGCCTTGAACAGCAAGGCTTTGCCAGTCATCAGCTGGCAATTTGCCAGAAAAGTACAGCTCAGTGTATTCATAATATTGCGACGCAGGGCGTTTTAGCTCGGTTTTTAACAAGGCATTGAAAGCGGCTAATTTATTGGCATTCGGTGTAAAAACATAGGGGTTATTATCAAGTTTTCCGTCGGCTTGCTGGCCTGTTAACTCGGTTCCCAAAGCTTCTAATACCATGCTTGCAAAGTGGTCGCGGCTGGCTACTATCAGCTTGCTTTGCTCATCAAGTGGAAATTTTAAAAACCACACATACGGGTCAACGGTGGCTTGGTTATCCCAAAATTGAATGGCCAGTAATGCATGTCCACCAAGCGGGTATGGGTAGGGGGCTTGTGTTGTTTCAATTTGCGCAAAGTGTTGTTTGTCGATTTTCGTGATCCTGCGGCCAATATCATATACTCGCCACTGTGTGCCCGCGGCACTCAAAAGTTCGCCTAAAGTAGAAATTTGCGCTGTCATGATTCACCCACTTAATGATTAGAGCGCGAGATTATACCTGTTATTCGCATCTCTGATAAGCAAGCTATGGGTAAAGAATGGCAGTTTAGGTATAATTGCGCCATTAAAAGGTATACAGAGTTTTGATAATGAACAGTTCGTTTCATCAACATGTTATGAAACTTGTCCAAGAGTTGGAGCAAATACTTAAGTCTGCTTCACTTTGGCAAACACAGCCAATAGACCCAAGCTTGCTGCAATCTGCCCAGCCATTTTGCTGTGATACTTTGCGCTTTGAACAGTGGCTACAATTTATATTCATTCCTAAAATGTTACAACTTCTCAATCAACATGCTGATTTGCCAAGGAATATAGCGCTAACACCGATGGCTGAGGTCTCATTATCTACTCATGGCCACGTTGCAAGCGTTAAGCATATTCTTTCAAGACTAGATGAGAGCTTGTCAAAAGGTGAAATATGCTAGAGATCATTTATCAAGACGAGAATTATGTCGCGATTAACAAACCATCGGGCTTATTGGTACATCGCTCCTTTTTAGACAAACGAGAAACGCAATTTGCGATGCAAATGCTAAGAGATCAACTTGGTCAGCATGTTTTCCCTGTACATCGTTTGGATAGGCCAACCTCGGGTGTGTTACTGTTTGCTTTGAGCTCTGAGGCAGCACGTGATATGAATCAGGTATTTATCGATGGCAACATTGAAAAGCGCTATCTAGCACTTGTTAGGGGGTTTGCGCCTGAGTCTGTCTATCTGGATAAACCTCTTAAGGAAGAGCTAGATAAAATAGCGGACAAATTTGCGGATCAAAACAAAGCGCCGCAGGAAGCGCAAACGCAGTTTAATTGCCTACATCAAGCCAGTTTGCCTATCCCATTCGGGAAATACCCGAGTATTCGATACTCTTTAGTGGAGTGCTTTCCAAAAACAGGGCGAAAGCATCAAATTCGCCGCCACCTAAAGCACTTATCTTACCCAATTATTGGTGATGTGAATCATGGTGATAACAAACATAATCACTTCTTTTTTGAGCACTTTGGATTACAAAGGTTGATGTTGTTCGCAACTTCACTTAAGTTTGTTCATCCTTATACGAATAAAACCATAACGATTAAAGCGAGCCTAGGTGAAGCTATGTTGTCTATTTGTGCGCAATTGGGCTGGCCAACTACTGAAAAGGATTACGAATAATGGCGTCTGTGTCTATTTTTGTGGGTAGTGTGTACGGCAATGCCGACAACCTAGCTATCGAAGTTAAAAATAAGCTAGAGGGTCTTGGTCACCAAGCAGCTGTATACGAAGGGGGAACGATGGAGCAGCTGCAAAATGCCAGCAATATTTTGTTTATTTCCTCGACAACAGGTTCAGGTGATTTACCCGAGAACTTACAACCTCTGTTTATGCAGATGCAAAGCCAGTTTCCAATGCTTACCAATAAGAAAGTCGGTGTGATTGGACTGGGAGATATTAGCTATGGAGAAACATTTTGTGGCGCAGGGCGGCAAATTGATGCTTTGGTTCAAGAGCTTAATGCGACCATTCCCATTGAGCGCCTAGATATCGATGCGTGTGAGCATTTTGAACCGTGGGAGCCTACAGGCCCATGGCTCATGCGTTGGGCTGCACACTTATAATAGCAGCCTCATGCTATTATGTTGTAGCTACATAATAGCGGACAGCGAATAAAAAAGCGCCAAACGGCGCTTTTTTAAGAGTTTTTCACATCAACTTTAAGCTTCAATTTTTGACCTGGGTACAAGTACTTTTGGCCTGCTAGGTCATTCCACTTTACAATCTCTTTAACCGTCAGATTAAACTTAGAAGCGATACGTGCTAATGAGTCTCCGCGCCTTACTTTGTAAGTAATCGTACGGTTAGTTGCAGCAATTTTTTGTGCTTTTGCCTCTTGATAAATTGTAAGTTTTTGCCCTAAACGCAAAATCGAGTTGGGCTTTAGCTTATTCCAACGTGCAAGTTGTTTAATAGTCACATCGTATTCACGACTGATGTCCCACAAAGTATCACCATTGGTGACAATGTGCGTTTTCTGCGCTTGAGGTGCTTTAGCCACTGCACTACGTACACTGGTTGGTAAGTGTTCACTTTTAAGCTTTCCCTCGCTAAGAGGAACGAGTAGGTTCTGGCCTATTTGGATAATGTGTGAATTTAGCTTATTTAACGACTGTATTGCGCTAGGACTGGTCGAAAACTTCGCTGCAATTACAGACAGCGTATCGCCTTTTTTAACCGTGTAATGTTGCCAGCGAAGCCTGTCTTCAGCAGATGTGGCTGCTAACTTCTCTTTAAATACATCAACTTTGTCTGCAGGAAGCAGTAACGAGTGCGGGCCATTCGGGTCGGTTGCCCAGCGATTGAAAGCTGGGTTGAGTCGATAAAGCTCCGTAAGAGAAATATCCGCCATATCGGCGGCCATCGCTAAGTCGATTTGAGAGCCAATATCTACAGACTCAACCACTTGTGCATTGATGATCTTTCTCCAGCTGACATTAAACTCATCCTGTCGTTTTAATAAATCAGACAGAGCTAGCAACTTAGGAACGTAAGCGGTTGTTTCTTTTGGTAAGTCTAATGACCAAAAATCCGTAGGCAGGTGCTTTTTGCGATTTTTTCTAATTGCTTTTAATAATCGACCCTCGCCCGAGTTATAGGCCGCAATTGCATTTAGCCAGTCACCCTCAAGGGTTTTATGTAGATAACTTAGATAGTCTAGTGCTGCACGAGTAGATTGAACAATGTCTCTGCGGCCGTCGTACCACCAGTTTTGCTTGAGATTAAAACGCTCACCAGTTTGTGGCATAAATTGCCAAATTCCAGATGCACTGCGATGTGAATAGCCAAATGGGTCGAATGCACTTTCAACAATGGGTAGCAATGCAATTTCAATTGGCATTTGACGTTTTTCAACTTCCTCCACAATAAAATATAGGTAAGGCTCCGCGCGCTTGGCAATTCTGTTTAAATATGCCTGATGGCGTTGATAGTAGTTTCTTTCCGCAACCACGGGGCGATTCTGCGGAATATCAATAGAAAGTTGGTAGCGAATGCGCTCCCACACATCGTCAAATACTGGTGGTGGCTCATCCGCTTCTATAGGTTCTTGAATTGCACTAAGCAAGGTGTCACTGATCTCTGCAGGGCTTGCGCTATTAAGCTGCGATAGCGTTTCTTCGGTAGTCTTATCTACAGGAGTTAGTGTCTGACAACCACTACTCAGTAGCGCTGCTAATACAACAGAAATGGACAATTTATTCATAGATAACTTTCTTTTAGTCAAGCAAAAACCCGCCAATACTACCTGTTAAGTACATATATTTAAAGTGGTTAGTATAGCCTACAGATTAAAAGGCGTCTTTCCACGCTCTCAAAGCTGCAAAAACCTGCCAAGGGTCACTCTGGTTTCGCGTAAACTGTGTTGGAATGTGCTTACAGATATGCTCGAGATCAGCGCGTAAAAAAGGGTTCACCAAGCGCTCCTTAGCCATTGTGGTGGGCAAGGTTGGCAACTCTTGGTTACGTCTTTGGTTTACCCATTGTTGATAATCTTGAATATCTTGGTTATCTGGCTCAACGGCCTGAGCAAAAGCTAAATTAGCCGTGGTATATTCATGGGTACAATAGATTTGCGTGTGATCACTAAGGGAAAGCAACTTTTGTAGGGATTGCCACATTTGTATTGGGTTGCCTTCGAACAGACGTCCACAACCTGCGCTAAATAGGGTGTCTCCCGTAAAGCTGTGTTGATCGTTGATGTAGCAGATATGATCCAGAGTATGGCCTGGTGTTTCGATAATCGAATACTGTGTGCCCAGAACACTCACTTCATCCCCTTCAACTAGTGGCTGAGTTATTCCTTCAAAAGGTGAGCTTTTGGGGCCGTAAATAGGGATACCTGGAGCAAAGGTTTGGAGTTCTGACACGCCGTCAGTGTGATCCCAGTGATGATGTGTGATCAAAATACCTTGCAGTTTTGCACTGTGCTGTGCCAAATAATGCATGACTGGAGACGCTTGTCCTGGGTCAACTACCCACACAAGGTTTTGCTTGGTGTCGCGGATAGCCCAAATATAGTTATCTTGAAAAGCTTTTATTGGCTCGACTTGCACCATAGTTAATTGCTCTATAAAGTGAACGGTAGCAATAGTATAACGGGCAAACTCAATGAAACCAGCCTTAAGTTTTCAACAAGGTCCAAAGCCGCTAGAGTGGCAAGATTTTCCCCACGGCGACTATTTAAGGGCTGGGGTAGAAAGGCGTATAGGCAAATGGTTGCCGCGCATGTTTGGCTATCACATGTTGAAGTTAGGGAGTCTTAGTGGCCAAATCAGTACTGCCAAAAGTGCTATTAAACATCAGGTTTGTGTTGCTCCACATCAGTTGCAACATGTTGGTGTAGTAGCTGAAGTTGACGAGTTGCCATTTTCAGAGCATAGCGTTGATGCATGCATTTTAAGTCAGTGCCTAGAGTATCACTCTGATCCGCATCATATATTGCGTGAAGCACACCGTACCTTAATTCCCGGCGGTTACATAGTAATAACAGGGTTTAATCCATTTAGTTTGTGTGGTTTGGCAAATTTATTGCCTTTTAGTAAAGAAAAATTACCTTGGTCAGGGCGGTTCTTTACCCCCTCACGGGTTAAAGACTGGTTAGATTTATTGGGGTTCGAAATCTTAGCCGACGAGAGATTTATTCACGCCTCCCTTGCGCGAGGCAGTCGTTTATCTCGCTTTGCTCCATGGCGACGTTTTTGTCGCCAGTATTTAAAGCCAATGGGAAGTTGTTATATGTTGGTGGCTCGCAAACGTGTTGCACCGCTGACGCCTATAAAACCCAAATGGCACGCTCGTCCAAAGTGGGCGCCCGCAGTGAAAAGTGCACGGCTGACGCAAACCCGCTCATCAAATGAAAAGTAACTCGGTCTGCTAGCTGTTTTTTACTTGGGCTTGATATCCTTCATCAATCAGTAAGTTATCTGATGACGCAGCTTCACGGGCAAGGTCGTCAACTAACTCATTGTATTGGTTACCGCTATGGCCTTTGACCCAGCGCCATTCAATGGTGTGTCTTTGGCAAGCGCTGTCTAACCGCTGCCACAAATCTACATTTTTGACTGGGGCTTTAGAGGCTGTTTTCCAATTGCGCTTTTTCCAATTCTCAAGCCAAGATTCAATACCTTGCTTAACATACTGACTATCGGTATAAAGTATGACATGGCACGCTCTGGTGAGTGTTTCTAGAGCAACAGTTGCGGCAAGCATCTCCATGCGGTTGTTTGTTGTCAGTTGGTAGCCTTGTGAGAGCTTTTTTTCATGACCTTGGTAACTCATATAAATGCCATAGCCACCAGGACCTGGATTGCCAAGACACGATCCGTCAGTATAAATCTCTACGGTTTTTTGCACGAATAGACCTGTTTTTATGTAGAATATATGTATTAATGGCTAACCATAACAAAGTTGGGCACCAGACGATATGCTAAAACGACAAATAGTCCTAGATACGGAAACTACAGGCATCGACCCTAAAGCAGGGCATAGGATCATAGAGATAGGTTGTGTGGAGCTTGTGAATCGCCGACTTACCGGTAATAACTTTCATGTTTACATCAATCCGCAACGAGAAATAGAAGAAGAAGCGATTGACGTTCACGGTATCACCAATGAGTTTTTGCGGGATAAACCGCTTTTTCATCAGGTAGCTCAGGAGTTCTTTGATTACATAAAAGGTGCTGAACTGGTGATCCATAACGCGCCTTTTGACGTCGGATTTATGGACCATGAGTTTGCTATGCTTAAGCAAGGTTTTCCTGCAACACATGATTACTGTGAGGTGTTGGATACGCTTGTTATGGCGCGAAATTTGCACCCAGGTCAGAAGAATAACCTTGATGCATTATGTCGACGTTATGACATAGACAACTCAAAGCGAACATTACACGGCGCATTACTGGATTCTGAGATACTGGCAGATGTTTATCTGGGTATGACTGGCGGCCAGGTTAAGCTGAACTTAGCAACGGGTAATGACAGTAATGAACAAAATGACAGTGGCGGTATTCGTCGTTTAGCTGCGGATAGGCCCGCATTAAAAGTTGTCAAAGCCACAGATGAAGAGTTACAGGCCCATTTGGCCAGGCTACAGGTTGTCAATAAAAATGGCGAAACCTTGTGGCAAAATTAGTGAGGTAAATTATGAAACGGTTGTGGTTCGTTCTAGTTATGACATGGCTCACCATGACACTGGTTACTACTTCTGCACTTGCCACTCCTCAAGTGACAGTATTAGAGCGTGACGGAGTCTCAAATGAAGTGCCACTACTGGACAACCGCTTTCGAATTGATCATGAGGTTGAAAAAATCTCGTTACTATTTTTTCGCAAACCAGGCTCTCCCGCGGTTGTTTTGGTGCAACCTGATGGTAGTAAAATTTATGCAACACATGCGTTACGTGATGACAGCTTACAGTGGTATGACGAAGTTAGCTTTGACTTAGTCGTGATTTCTAATCCCACACCTGGCCCATGGCAAGTGATAGGTAGTATCCAAGATGGTAGCCGAGTGATGGTGGTGGGGGAGATTGAACTGGAAGTAGAGGCTCTGCCACCCCTCATTTTTAGGGGGGAGACCCTAAAAGTTACCGGACGCGTCACCAATGATGGCAAACCAATCGAAATTGGCTATTTCAGAGACGTCATCTCCTTAGTGGTTGATTTTGTCAGTACGAACAATGACAACTATGCCAACTTTGGGGCAGGCACGCAGAGTGTCACAGAATTTAAAGATGATGGTAGAGATTTTGATGAGCGTCCTTTAGACGGTGTGTTCACAGGAGAGTTTAAACTGTCATTTCCAGCAGGAGAGTGGCGACCTGAGTTTCTTATTGAAACACCGCTTGTTAAGCGCAAGGTCGTGGGCAAACCGATTTTACTCTCTGAGCCCCCGTTCAATTTCGAGTTGACTCTTTCTGACAACGAAGAGTTTGAACATGAGTTGAGGATCAAGATCGACAATGAAATTGTTAAACCTGAAAGTGTTATATTCCAAGGTAAGATTTTCTATCCAAATGGCGAGGAGCAGGCCTTTACCATAGAGCCAAAAGAGCGCTTGTATAGAACACTTGCTATTAAGAACTATGATTGGGGTCGTTATAGTGTTGAGCTTTCAGCATTTGGTGAAAATATTAATGGCCGCGAGTTCATGGCAACTTTGCCTGAATATAAGTTTGAAATTGAACGGCCAATAGAAAAGGTGCCAGAGCTACAAGTGCCAATCAACACCATACTCATTCCTGAGCCAGAACCAGAACCTGAGATCAATACGCCTCTAGTGGTCAGTATAATTGTATTGGGGAACCTACTTATTTTGCTGGCAGGGTGGGTCGCGGTACGTGTGTTGATTCAAAATAAACCAATTAATCTAAAGTTCAAGTTACCTTTTGGTAAATCTAAGAGTGAAGACAAACAATCGACAGAACCCAAAAGTGAAACTCAAAAACAAAACTCAGACGAAAGTGGTTCAAAAAATGATAAATCAGGTGATATTTTGAACCTTTCGATGTCAGATGACTAAAAAAGCGGGTATTTTTCAAAAAAACTGTTGACTCTCATGGGGTCGATTCGTATTATTCACGCCGCTGTCAGGGAGCAGTCTGGTAGCAAGAATAATGCGGAGTGGTAGTTCAGTTGGTTAGAATACCGGCCTGTCACGCCGGGGGTCGCGGGTTCGAGTCCCGTCCACTCCGCCAATTATTCAAAAATTTGTAAGTAGTGCTGGAGTGGTAGTTCAGTTGGTTAGAATACCGGCCTGTCACGCCGGGGGTCGCGGGTTCGAGTCCCGTCCACTCCGCCAAATCTTACATCGCCGAAAGGCACGCTTTTCCTAAGTGGAGTGGTAGTTCAGTTGGTTAGAATACCGGCCTGTCACGCCGGGGGTCGCGGGTTCGAGTCCCGTCCACTCCGCCAACAGAAAAGCACAGATTAAAACACCGTGGAGTGGTAGTTCAGTTGGTTAGAATACCGGCCTGTCACGCCGGGGGTCGCGGGTTCGAGTCCCGTCCACTCCGCCAATGTTTTAATCCTTTATTTGCTCAGTGGAGTGGTAGTTCAGTTGGTTAGAATACCGGCCTGTCACGCCGGGGGTCGCGGGTTCGAGTCCCGTCCACTCCGCCAATGCAAATAAACTCATAATGATATCTCTGCGGAGTGGTAGTTCAGTTGGTTAGAATACCGGCCTGTCACGCCGGGGGTCGCGGGTTCGAGTCCCGTCCACTCCGCCATTCGATATCAAAGAGGATGCTCTATAAACACATACCACTGCGGAGTGGTAGTTCAGTTGGTTAGAATACCGGCCTGTCACGCCGGGGGTCGCGGGTTCGAGTCCCGTCCACTCCGCCATTTATTAAGCTCATTCGCTTACGTCAAATATTAAACATTTCCACAACACAAAATCCACCTAAACTTCATCGCGTATAGTTAGTCAATTCTTTGTTTTTAGAAATATTTATACGATATACCTTGTAACATTTCTGTTGTCTCAAGTTGTCCCTCTAACTGATATGATGCTCGTAAAAAAGGAGCGCATTAATGATAGAGATAAAGCAGCTTTACAAACAATTTGCCAACAAAATCGTGTTTGAGAACTACGACAACTGCTTCCTCGCTTCTAAATGCTGCGTCCTCGGCGAGAATGGACTCGGAAAAACGACCCTGTTTACCATCATTGCAGGGTTAGATCCTCATTATCATGGGCAAATTTTACTCGCAGGTGAGCACAAGCCGGCACTGCAACAGTACGTCGCGTTAGCGTCAGACAAGGTGCCATTTCCTCAATTTTTAACCGCGCGTCAAATCCTTTCAATGACCAGCGTCAGTTGGCAGTGTGAACTGCCGCTGGCACTTGCACAGCAGTTTGGTTTTACAGGGTTCTTGGACACGTTCGTCAAAGATTTATCATCTGGTAATCATAAAAAGCTACAATTATTAAATGCTATCATGCGTAATACTCCCTATTTGATCCTCGATGAGCCTAGCGCAGCGCTTGACCAGGCTGGCGTAGAAGTGCTTTGCCAGTGGTTGGCATCGTTCTCAGGTCAGGTGCTGATAAGCAGTCATGAACCGCAACCGTTTTTAGACATAGGGTTTACAACTCAGCCGCTGTTTAGCACTGATTGATGTAGAGCTGTGCATGACCTACTTACAATATCGAATTACAGCCTATCGCTATGCGCTTAGAATGCTATTAAAGCAGGCAAATCAGTTTGCACTGATGATCAGTACATTATTTTATATATTTCTGCCGGGGCTTATCGCAGCTATGTTTTTTGGTTTGGGAAGAATCATTCAAAATGACAGTGAACAAGCCTCTAACCAGATTATATGGGGCTGCTTGTTGTTACAAACACTACTACTCAACGTATTAAAACCTGCGATATTAGATGATGCTCATCGCATGTTTCACCATAGCCTTACCAAAAGCAAAATCAGGTTAATCGCCTCGGACATTGCTCAATTAGTTGCAAGTCATGTATTACTTTGGATGTCGTTAATACTGGCTCTGGCTATGGGGGTTGATAAGCTTGCAAGAGCCCCTCACTTTATTGGCTTTATGATAACCCAGCTCGGTATGGGTATTATGCAGCTCTATCGGCCCCAAGCGGCTGTATTGACCCTTGTAGCGTCATTAGTACTGTTAGCTACAACGTCATCAAACCTTGCTTATTTGGCATGGCTTAATGCTTGTTTACTTGCACTGTGTTTTGTTAAGCCTATTCGATTACGTTATTCACCAACAAAACTTACGGTCTGGTCATTTTGGGCTTTGTACGGCTTGTGTCACGCTTGGTCATTGGCTTGGCGTGTAAGTATAAGTTTGTTAGTTGTTTGGGGTGTAGCGGTTATTGGGGTGGAACGACCAGAATTATTGCATTGGTATACACCGATGGCTGCTCTGTTTGCTTCGTTAATATGGGCATCGCTGTGTATCAAAACCACAAAATACATCAATCAACACAGGTTGTTCTGGGCTAGTTTAAAGCAATTAGGTGCGCTGGCTCAGGCGCAACATATATTGATATTTGTACTGTACTTCTTATGTTGGCTTACAGGAGTGATATTACTGAGGTTTGATGTTTTTGCGCTGGCAATTTTGATACTAGCGCCTGTGTTGCAGTGGTGTGCAGCCACTATACCGCAGCGTCTTGCCGTATGTTGGGGTAGCTTTGCTGTGCTTACATACCTTGTTAAGGTATTAATGTAGATATAAAAAAGCCAGCATTGCAGCTGGCTTTGACTCATTTTAACGAATATAAAAGGTTACGCGGCACTGGCACCTTGAGATTTAGGTTTGCTGCCTTGACCTGCGGTTAACTCGCTTGGGTCAAAATCATCAACATTGATAACAGCTAAACGCTTGGCCTCAACTGCAGCTAATTTCTCAGCCTCGTCTTTATTCAAGATACCAGCATCTAAGCCCATTTGTGCGACCTTATCTAGTTGCATAAATGGTAGCTTTTCACCTTTAGCGCGGCATACTTTGTCGAATAAAGGTTCTACTTCTAGAATATCGCGCAAGGTTTGCTCTTGTTTACCTAAAATATTGAGAGGTTCGTCTTTTAGGTAGATGTGAGATCCTAGACGCTCGCGTGACTCATTGGGTGTTTGCAGTAAGTGTGCAACTTTTTGCTCTAGTTTATCCGTAGGTTTGCGTACCGGACGTCCGAACGGGAACAATAACACTTTTAAAACGCCTCTTAGCAATGCTGAAGGCATATTATTGATTAAGTCAGCAAGAGCTCTTTGACATAAGTACAAGTGCTCCTGACAGCTCCACTGTACGAATGGTAAGTCTTCTTTCTTACGGCCTTCATCATTGTAGCGCTTCAATGTTGCAGATACTAAATATAAGTAACTCAACAAGTCACCGAGTCGCGCTGAAATACGCTCTTTGCGCTTCAATGAACCACCAAAAACTGCCATGCATATATCAGACATTAGTGCTAGTGATGCGCTATAGCGGCTGGCGTTTCTATAAAACACAGCAGTTTCGTCATTAAACGGTACCTTGGTGAAGCGTGCTCCCGTTAATGCTAGCCACTTTGTTCTTACAAGGTTAGAAATTGTAAAGCCAATATGGCCCATAAGTGAGTTATCAAAGCTCTCTAATGCTGCTTGTTTATCTTCCATACTCACTGCATTTAGCTCAGCAAGCACAAACGGATGACAGCGAATTGCCCCTTGTCCGTAAATGATCATGTTACGGGTAAGTATATTCGCCCCTTCAACAGTGATTGCGATTGGCGCACCTTGATAACCACGACCCAGATAGTTGTTTGGACCTAGGCAAATTCCCTTACCACCGTGAATATCCATGGCATGTATGGTCGATGCACGCATTTGCTCGGTCAGGTGATATTTCAAAATTGCAGAGACAACTGATGGCTTTTCACCTAAATCTACCGCACCGGTAGACATGCTCACTGCAGCATCTGTGCTATAGGCATAGCCACCAAGTTTAGCAAGGGCTTCTTCGATACCTTCCATTTTACCTATTGGTAACTTGAACTGACGACGAATACGGCTGTAGGCACCACTTGCGAGCGCAAGAGACTTAATACCACCAGTTGAGTTAGATGGTAAGGTTATCACGCGGCCAACAGACAAGCATTCAACTAACATACGCCAACCTTGGCCTGCCATTTTGGGGCCACCAATTATGTAATCAATCGGTACAAAAATGTCTTCACCTTGTGTTGGACCATTTTGGAAAGGCACGTTTAATGGGAAGTGGCGGCGGCCAATTTTCACGCCTGGCGTATTGGTTGGGATTAGAGCACAAGTAATACCAGGCTCTTTGTTGTCACCAAGTAAACCATCAGGGTCGCGTAGTTTAAACGCTAAACCAAGCACAGTAGCCACTGGCGCAAGGGTAATGTAACGTTTGTTCCAAGTTAAGCGAATACCCAACGTTTCTTTGCCTTCCCATTCGCCTTTACATACGATACCAAAATCAGGAATAGCAGAAGCATCAGAACCTGCTTCAGGTGAAGTCAAAGCAAAGCAAGGGATTTCCTGACCGTTGGCAAGTCTTGGTAGATAATGGTCTTTTTGTTCTTGAGTACCGTAATGTTGCAATAACTCACCAGGACCGAGGGAGTTAGGCACACCAACGATTGAAGATAGCAGTGTTGATTTACTGGTAAGCTTTTGAAGCACACAAGATTGTGCATAGGCTGAGAACTCCAGACCACCATATTGTTTCTTGATGATCATTGCAAAGAACTTATTATCTTTGAGGTATTGCCAAACGTCTTCTGGTAGGTCGGTTAGCTCATGTGTTGCTTTCCAATCGTCCAACATGGCACAGACTTCTTCAACTGGGCCATCTAAAAAAGCTTGCTCTTCAATCGTTAAACGAGATTGAGGATACTGGTGTAGCTTTTTCCAATCTGGGTTACCGCAAAATAGGTCCGCTTCCCACCAAGTCGTACCCGCATCTATTGCCGACTTTTCGGTCTCAGACATGGTTGGCGTTACTTTCTTAAACGCTTTGAACAGTGGGGCAACAATGTATTGTTGGCGAATGTTAGTAAGTGAAAGGGGCACTACTATGGCTAAGAAAATCAGCCAAGAAATCGCACCAAAGGCACCGAAAATAGTACCCACAAGTAATGTTACAGCAGCAACGCCAACAGAGGCGTTCCAGCTTGCTCGGTGATAGCTTGCGATGCTCACAAGTACTATCAAGGCTAGGGTGAATAAGAGTGTCATGTTGTTCTTCCTTATAAGAGGTCTGACCACCTTGGCTAGACTAGCTCTAACGGCTGATCATTTCAAGAGAAAAAACGTTTCATTGTATAGTAGTTAACTGTAGGTGATTTAGCGTGAAGTAGGTAGAAATAGCCATTGACCAACAGCGCCCGCTTTGTAGCGGCTAATTGCCATGATGCAAAAATTTTCTGGAGCAAAGAGAGCGAAAGGCGTAAAAGCTGGTTGCTTTTTGTGCGCTTGGGCCTATTGTTTTAGCAGAAGAAGCGTTCAAGGAGGAACCTTTAATGATCATTTCAACAATCGTGATATCGGTGTCACTGCTTGCGACATGGATGTCGATAAATGTTTACACACCCGCTGTATTTTTTAACTTATTTTGCTGCTTAATTAGTGCTTGGTATGGCTATCATGCCCATGTACACAAAGCACTAGCCCTAGCATTTTTTAATGTATTTGCTGTTGTTATGAGCCCCTTACTGATTTTGCCTGAACAAAAAACTGCGACGTTAATGGTGATGTTTTTACTTATGATTATGTTTGCTGGTATCGCCATTGGTATTCACAAAGTAAAAGTCAAAGCGTAAACAGCACAATCGCTCGAATATATGGGTGGAAACTCGCATTCCACCTAGGCTTAGGTATACAATATCTCTCCCGTGCCCAGTTTGGAATATTCAATGAAGATCCTTGCAGATCAAAATATGCCTTTGGTTGAGGAGTTTTTCTCAGATTTAGGTGAAGTTAGGCGTTTTGATGGTCGCAACTTACAAGCATCAACACTGCAAGCAGTCGATGCACTGCTAGTTCGTTCTGTTACAACGGTAAACGAAGAATTACTCGCACAGGCTCAACACCTTAAATTTGTAGGCACTGCGACAATCGGGATTGATCATGTCGATACGGCTCATTTAGCACAGCGAAATATCGCATTTTCGAGTGCGCCTGGGTGTAATGCCATTGCCGTTGCTGAATATGTTATTAGTGCGCTATACGCATACACTCAAGAGACTGGTACAAGCCTTGAAGGAAGAACATTAGGTATTGTGGGTGTGGGTAATATAGGAAAGTGCCTCCAGCAGAAGCTGATTAATTTGGGCTTACGCTTGCTATTGTGCGACCCAGTACGGCACGAAGCAGGTACTCTGGATGAGCATGTAGATATAGACAGTGTGCTAGCACAGGCTGATATCGTAACGTTTCATGTGCCTTTGGTTAAAGAGGGGCGTCATCAAACGCGCCACTTACTTGATGCTGAGCGTATCTCAAAATTAAAGGACAACATGCTTGTTATCAACGCAAGCCGTGGTGATGTGATAGATAACCAAGCATTGCTCAGCGCCTTACAAAAAGGGAAACGTTTAGAGCTTGTGTTGGATGTGTGGGAAAACGAGCCGAATATTTTGACCGAGTTACTCCCTTATGTGCGCTTTGCAAGTGTGCATATTGCGGGCCATACCCAAGAGGGTAAGGCAAGAGGCACACAGATGCTTTACCAAGGACTTTGTCAGCGTTTGGGGATAAGCGTTGATAAAAGCCTAGAAGACTTTTTGCCTGTTCCGGCTTTAACCAAATGTAGAACTGAAAAAAGCTTAACAGAGCACGACTTAGGGCGCTTAGTTCATTTGGTCTATGATATTCGTCGTGACGATGGCTTAATGAGAGCCAATTTAGCCAGCCATGGTTTTGACAGCTTGAGGAAAACATATCCCCCACGTCGTGAGTTTAGCACTCTGAGCATAGAAAATATGAGCGAACATGGTGGGTTACTCACCTCGTTAGGCTTTAATGTTATACAAAAGAATGAGGATTGATTATGTCGCAAAAATTTAATGTGGCGGTTTTGGGAGCCACGGGCTTGGTAGGCCGACAGATCATTGAAACACTTGAAGAAAGAAAGTTTCCTGTCGATCAGCTGTTTGCGCTAGCAAGTAGTAGAAGCGCAGGAGAAGAAATTGATTTTCGCGGCGAAAAAATAGAAGTATTGGATGTTGAGCAATTTGACTTTAGCCAAGCTCACATTGGGTTATTCTCAGCCGGTGGTAGTGTATCAGAAAAGTATGCGCCAATAGCGGCCGAGGCGGGCTGTGTGGTGATTGATAACACATCACACTTTAGATATGAGTATGACATACCTTTGATTGTGCCTGAGGTAAACAAAGAAAGTCTGGCAGATTTTCGTAACCGCAACATTATCGCTAATCCAAATTGTTCAACCATTCAAATGCTAGTGGCACTTAAGCCGATATATGACGCTTATGGTATCGATCGCATCAATGTTTCTACATATCAAGCCGTTTCTGGCGCTGGTAAAGAAGCGGTAGACGAACTGGCTAAGCAAACAGCAAACCTTATGAATGCAAGGCCCGTGGATAATCAGATTTTCAGCAAACAAATCGCGTTTAACGTTATTCCTCAAATTGATGAGTTTCAAGACAACGGTTACACCAAAGAAGAAATGAAAATGGTGTGGGAGACGCATAAAATCTTGGGTGACAGTAATGTGATGGTAAATCCTACAGCTGTTAGAGTACCTGTCTTTTTCGGTCATGCAGAGTCCGTGCACCTTGAAACGCGTATGCCGTATGACATTGAGCATGTAAAACAGCTTCTTAACGATGCACCTGGTGTTGAACTTATCGAAGATGAGCATGATTATCCGACACCTGTGAGTGATGCCAGTGGCAACGATACAGTGTATGTCGGCCGAGTACGTCAAGATATTTCCCATCCACATGGCTTAAACTTGTGGATAGTATCAGATAACACTCGAAAAGGTGCTGCAACTAACAGTGTGCAAATTGCTGAAGAGCTCATTGCCAATTATTTGTAAATCACTTTTCTTGAAGTGCTGCTAAGAGGCAGCACTTTGCCGTTAATTGCCACAACAATGGCAATGATGTCAGATGTTTGCCTCATCTTCTTGTCCCCAACCACGATGGCTTTGCCACAGCTTGGTATAAGCGTGTTAATTTTCAATGCGTTGCAATGGATATTCCAAGGTAACTGGTTTATAGTTTGAACTTGGAATAGAGCTTGCAGTAGCAATCGTTAGCAACATTTTGATGTTTAGCAAAAAATATGTTGAACATAGTACTGAAAGGACCAACATGCGCGGTTTTGTCGTTTTTTGTATCTTTGTCTTCACATTGATCACATTGCCAGTTAACAGTCTAGAAGAGCCTCAGATAAAGGGGCCCAAAGGTGTTGACTATGGTCAGCAAGGTCGATCAATTGGGCCAATTAAACCATCAGATACGCTGTGGCGTATTGCTCAGAAAGTTAGACCTGATGAGTCGGTATCCATTTATCAGGTGATGAGTGCGCTTTATCGTAAAAACCCGCAGGCGTTTTTGGATCAAAACCTTAATCATATGCGCGATGGTGCTTATCTAAAAATCCCAACCATGGGTGAGATCCGCAAAGAGGACCCAAATTTAGCAAAACAGCGTTCTGATCAGGATGATGCGCTTTGGGAATTGAAAAAAAGCGGTATGCTTGATAACCAAACGATTGAACAAGCTCAAAAAAAAGTCACACAAGCGCGTAAGATTGACGTCGAAGAAGCCCAAGACGCCCTCACTAAACAGTTAAAGTCCATACAGCTAGAGCAAGACTCCAGACTCATGGATTTACAGTCTCAGTTTAGAAGTTCGGTACGTAATGTTGAAGAAATCCTACAAGAAAACGACAAACTCAAGAAACAGCTGGGGAATATATCTGAAGAATTGCAAAGCGTGCGGGAGCAGTTGGGTAAGGATAGTGAGATCCAGCAACAGCTCCAGTCAATGATCAATCTGCAAACCTCACTAATAGAACGTCAAGAAGAGCAAAGAAAAAAGGCGCAAAGTAGCTTTGATTTAGACTCAGCATTAACTGATCCTCTGATGCTAATGTTGCTGGCGACACTGCCAGCCTTACTTGCGATTGGTGCGGGTATTTTCTTCTTGCGTAAGCGTAAACAGGATCAAGACAGCCCCGCTGAAGATGATGATTTTATGCCTAAGACGGCAGCGTCAGCCGCAACTGATCCGCTTGACTTGGGCATGCCAACAGCACCACCAGAAACAGAGATAGAAGATAGCGTACAGCTGGATGATGATATTTTGCCTGAAGATGACGACATTATGTTTGACTCTTTAGAAGATGATACGTTTGATGAGGGCACTAGTGAGCTAGATCAAGATGAACTTGATAGCTTGTTAAATGAAGACATCGTATTTGATGACGAGACAAATGAGACTGATATACCAGAAGATCTTGATGATTTCTTACAGCAAAGCTTTGATGGTGAAAACGATGATGCTGGCGATGACGTTTCCTTGGACATCGATGATGACTTCGGCTCTGAGAACATTGATGATCTGTTGGGTGAAGGTGCTGAATTTAACGAAGAGGAACTAGATGTCGATGTTAGTGATGATGCGTTAGCGGCACTGAGTGAAGAACTAGCTGATGATCAAGAAGATATCGATATTGACGCGTTAGTTGACAGCGCCGGTGAAGACAGTTCCGACGATGACTTTGATATCGATGATTTGATTGATGAAGCTGCTCAGCATGAAGCGGACATAGACAGCGATGATGTGGATGCGTTGTTAGAAGAAACACAAGTGGATGGCTCAGACGCAAGCGATGAAGATGCAGACATTGATGACATCGATGCTCTGTTGGATGAGACTCAGGCGGACAGCGTAGACGCTAGCGATGAAGATGCAAACATTGATGATATCGATGCTCTGCTGGATGAAACTCAGGCGGACAGCGTAGACGCTAGCGATGAAGATGCAGACATTGATGATATCGATGCTCTGCTGGATGAAACTCAAGCGGACAGCGTAGACGCGAGCGATGAAGATGCAGACATTGATGACATCGATGCTCTGTTGGATGAGACTCAGGCGGATAGTTCAGACACTGCTGTAGATAATGACGATGTTGATGGTCCAGAAGTTGGTGAGGATATCGATGACATTGATGCACTGCTGGATGAGGCTCAGGCCGATGATGCAGATGAGGTTTCTGATAGCACAGATGTAAATATCGACGATATTGATACGCTGTTAGATGAACCAGCAGAAGATGACATCGAAAGTATTGATGATATCGATGCACTGTTGGATGAACCTGAAGAAGGTGAAACAGAAAGTGATGATGATATCGACGCCTTGTTGGATGAACCTGAAGAAGGTGAAACAGAAAGTGATGATATCGACGCCTTGTTAGATGAACCTGAGGAAGGTGAAACAGAAAGTGATGATATCGACGCCTTGCTGGATGAACCTGAAGAAGGTGAAACAGAAAGTGATGATATCGACGCCTTGCTGGATGAACCTGAAGAAGGTGAAACAGAAAGTGATGATATCGACGCCTTGTTGGATGAACCTGAGGAAGGTGAAACAGAAAGTGATGATATCGACGCCTTGTTGGATGAACCTGAAGAAGGTGAAACAGAAAGTGATGATATCGACGCCTTGTTAGATGAACCTGAAGAAGGTGAAACAGAAAGTGATGATATCGACGCCTTGTTGGATGAACCTGAGGAAGGTGAAACAGACAGTGTTGATGATATCGACGCCTTGTTGGATGAACCTGAGGAAGGTGAAACAGAAAGTGATGATATCGACGCCTTGTTGGATGAACCAGCAGAAGATGAAACAGACAGTATTGATGATATTGATGCACTGTTAGATGAACCTGAGGAAGGTGAAACAGAAAGTGATGATGATATCGACGCCTTGTTGGCAGAATCGCAAGATGATGAGCCATCGCTTTCATCAGAGATGGACGAAAGCCAATTCGATGTTTTGCTCGATGATGATGACCAAGATATTCCAGAGTATCCATTAAGCACTGATGGAGAGTCAAAATTACAAAGTGTCGATGAACTGTTAGATGAATTAGATAGAGAAGAACAGGAAAACTGGCATGATGAGCCTCTAGATGAGGAGGAAGTCGCGCTTGGTGATGATCCTCTAGCAGATGAAGTTGATTTGTCGGAGGAAGACAATGATGAAGAACTGGAAGATCTAGTTGAGCCAAGTATTGAGCTTGATAGCTACCCTGAGCTTGAGTTAGATGATACGTCACAGCCTTCTAATATTAGTGAAACAGAACGCAGTTTGGCTGACACATTAGCTGACGGCGGCGCTTCTGAAGATGATTTAGACGCTGATCTGGATGACGAGTTATCAGAGCTTCTTATTGATGATGTACTGGATGATATGCCAGACAGCATGGATAACGACGAACTAGATTTAGAGTCGGGT